>CANPZH010000053.1 GCA_947589335.1 uncultured Clostridia bacterium
GACGGACGAGACGGGGCACTCCATCCGCGAAGGGGACGTCAACATCGTCGCGCTCTCGCCCTTCGAGATCTATCCCGATTCCCTCGCCGCCGAGGGGATGGAGACGGTGAAGAGCATCATCCACGCCAAGGCCGTGCCCGTCTCCGAGATC
This sequence comes from uncultured Clostridia bacterium, assembly GCA_947589335.1. Lineage (GTDB taxonomy): Bacteria > Bacillota > Clostridia > Christensenellales > Borkfalkiaceae > Gallimonas. Next base: position 152 of record CANPZH010000053.1, read on the forward strand.
AAGGAGAAGTTCGGCGTGGAACTGAAGGGAGGGAGCGTGACGGACTTCGCCCTCGCGCCCTATTCCTCTTCGAGCGGCTGGAAACGGCCGGCGGACGGGGACTATCGCCCCACCGCGGAGGACTGCGAGATCCTGATCGAGCGGTACACCCGCCCGGACGGGGAACATCCCGAGGGGAGGCTGGAGATCGTCGCGGGGGACAAGCTCCTCTTCGAGGGTCCCTTGCCCTACCGCAACGGGGACAGAGGGGAGCGCGTGCTGCCCTTCGTCCGCCAGACGAGCATGGAGCTCGCGGGCGCCTTCTTCGGGACCTCCGTCGTGGACCGCATGATCCCCCTCCAGCGGGCGTATAACGCCGTGAGAAACCGCAAGCACGAGTTTCTGAACCGCCTCACGGCGGGCGTCATCGCCGTCGAAGACGGCTCCGTGGACGCCGAGGCGCTCGCGGAGGAGGGGCTCTGCCCCGGGAAAGTGCTCGTCTACCGGCAGGGCTCGCAGGAGCCCCACTTCCTCGACTGCGGCTCCCTCCCCGCGGAGTTCCGCGAGGAGGAGGAACGGCTGTCGAACGAATTCATCCTCTTCTCGGGGATGAGCGAGATCTCGCGCAATTCCGCCAATCCCACTCACGTCACTTCGGCGACGGGGCTGCAGCTCCTGCTCGACCAGGACACCGCCCGCATGCAGATGAGCGTGGAGAGCGTGGAGCGCGCCGTCAAGGAGATGGCAAAGCAGATCCTGCACCTCTACAAGCAGTTCGCGGCGGCGGGAAGGCTCCTCCGCATGACGGGCACGGCGGGCAGGACGGAACTGTTTTACTTCGACGCGAGCGACATCTCCGCGGACGACGTGCAGTTCGAGACGGGGTATGAGAAGACTCCCGAACAGATCAAGGAGGAGATCCTCACCCTGTTCTCGATGGGGCTGCTCCGCGACAAAGACGGAAACCTCACCGAAGAGGTGCGCAGCCGCGTGCTCGACGCCCTCGGCTACGGGACGCCGGAAAACGCAAGGGACATCTCCGCCCTGCACATCGCGAAGGCGGAGCGGGAGAACGTTGCGATGAGGTCGGAGGAGGCGGCGGCGGACAGTTACGACGACCACGCCGTCCACATCCGCGAACACACCCGATTCCTGCTCTCGGGCGGGGAGGAGGACGCTGCGGTGAAGGAGCGCGTGCTGCGCCACATCGCCGCGCACAGAGAAAAAAGCAAGGGATAAGGAGGACGACATGGAAGAGGAAACTGTGAAAGAGGCGGAGGAGGCGCTCCCCGCCCCGCAGACGGAGCCGCCCGAGGACGGAAACGAGGCGCTCTACCGCGCGGTCTCGCAGAACGAAGAGGTGCGCGCGCGGGTGCTGAGGGACTATCTCGACTCGCTCAGGGGCGTGCCCCTGCTCATGGGCGCGGGGAGGGGGATCCAAGCCCCCGCCGACCGCCCCAAGACGATCGCCGAAGCGGGAGCTCTCGCGCTCGGCTATCTCAAAACCATGAAATAAGGAGAAGAACAAGAATATGATCACTACTACGAATGCGGACGGCGTGCTGAAATCGTACTATCTCGACGTCGTCAGCGAACAGCTCGACAAGACCGCCAATCCCTTTCTCGCCGCGATCGAAAAGACGACCGCAGACGTCTGGGGGAAGGACGTCCGCAAGCCCGTGCGCTTCGGCATGAGCGGGGGCGTCGGCGCGGGCGCGGAGGACGGCACTCTGCCCGTCTCCGGAGACACCAACTTTGCGACGTTCGTCGCGCCGCTCAAGAATCTCTACGGCACCGTCGAGATCTCCGACAAGGCGCTCAGGGTCTCGGCAGGCAGCGAAGGGGCCTTCGTCAACCTGCTCAACGACGAGATGAACGCGCTCGTGAGGAGCTCCTCCTACAACCTCGGCAGAATGCTCTTCGGCGACGGTTCGGGGAAACTCGCGACCGTGACGGCGTCAAGCGGCACCGTCGACACCGTCCGCTATCTCGCCGAGGGGATGATCGTGGACGTCTATTCCTCCGCGGATACCCTGAAGCAGGCGGCGGCCGCGATCAAGACGGTCGACCGCGCGGCAAAGAAGATCACCTTTACGGGGAGCGTCACGCTCGCCGCGGACGACTATCTCGTCATGCAGAATTCCAAGGACAGGGAGCTCACGGGGCTCAAGGCGATCTTCGCGACGGAGGGGACCCTCTACGGGATCGACCGCACGGACAACACCTGGCTCAAGCCCTTCAGCAAGGACCTCTCGGAGGAGGCCATCACCGAGACCGTTTTGCAGACCGCGCTCGACAGCGTCGAGGAGCAGTCCGGCGGCAAGACCGACTTCATCATCTGCTCGTGGGGAGTGCGGCGCGCGCTCGTGAACGCGCTCGCCGGACGGCACGATGTACCTTCTCAACACGAAGGACTTCGCGCTCCATCAGCTCTGCGACTGGCAGTGGCTCGAGGGAGAAGACGGCAAGATCCTCAAACAGATCCCCGGCAAGGCGGCGTACACGGCGACCCTCGTCAAATATGCCGAACTCCTCTGCTACCGTCCCTTCGGTCAGGGCGTCATCACGGGGATCAAGGAAGAATAACGGGGGAGAGACGGGGATGAAAGTTCGGAACGTGCTCGCGCTCGCCGCGGCAAATCTCGGAAGGGAGGACCTCATCGCCATGGTCAACGACTGCGCGGGCGCTCCCTCGGGGGAGCTCTCCTCCCTGCTGCGCTGTTACAATCTCGTCGAGAACGAGATCGCCCTCGACTATTTCCCCCTCAGATGGGAGGAGATCCTCCCCATAAGCTGCGGGGAGATCCCCTATGAGGCATTCGCCTACGCGCCCGTGGAGGTCCTTTCCGCCGAGGAGGACGGCCGCCGGCTCGGCTTTGCCCTCTCCGCCTCCGCTCTCCGCGTGGAGGGCGCCCGCACGGACAGGGTGAAGGTGCGCTATCTCTATTCCCCCGCGGAGAAGGGTTGGGAGGACGACTGCGCCTTCCCCGAAAAGATCTCCGCGCGCCTCCTCTCCTTCGGCGTGTGCAGCGAATACTGCCTCACGAACGGCAAATTCGGGGAGGCGGCGATGTGGGAAAAGAAGTTCCGCGAGGCTCTCCGCGCCGCCAACGTGCTGCGCAAGAAGCTCTCCGTGCGGTCGAGGAGGTGGGCATGATCTACGAAAAGGCGCTCATGCCGCCCTCCTACCGCCGCCGCAGCGTGCGCCGTGAGATCGCGCTCTTCTCGGAGCGGAGCGGCGCCCTCACGGCGAGGGGACTGCATTTCATGCCGCAGGGCACAGACCTCGTCTGCGCGGAGGGGGCGGAAGAGACGGAACGTCCCGTCCCCCGCGGGGCAAACGGGCTGATCGGGGCGGAGGGCCACTCGGGAGCGCTCGCCTTCCGGATCCCGGGCGGGATCGCGCTCGGCGGCGTCTCCTACGCCCTTCCCGAGGTGCGGGCGGTCGTCCGCTTCCGCCCCGAGGAGGGCCCCGTGCGCACGTTCGCGGTCACGGAGGACGGGGTTTACGGACTGGGCGACTCCGCCGTGAAGGCGGAGGACTGCGCGGGCGGGACCTGCGCCGCCGTCCACTATGAACGCATCTTCACCGCCGCGGGGGACCGCGTGAACTGGTCCGAACCGCTCTCGCCCGACGTGTGGACGCATGCCGAGCAGGGCGCGGGCTCGCTCGACCTTCCCTCGGGCGGAGGGGAGATCCTGTCGGCGGTCTCCTTCCGCGAGCGGCTGTATCTCTTCCGCGAACGGGGGATCTCCCGCCTGACCGCCCTCGGGGACACGACGGAGTTCCGCGCGGAGACGCTGCCCTTTCCCCCGGGGACGCTGCAAAAAGATTCCGTGCGGCTGTGCGGCAAGCGTATCCTCTTCTGCACGGAGAGCGGGATCTTCTCCTTCGACGGGACGGACTGCACCCGCCTCAAGGGCTGCGGGTTCGGGGAGATCGACCTCTCCGCGGGGATCTCTTCCGCCTCCGCCCGCGGAAACTACTACGCCGCCGTCACCCTGCGGGAGGGGGAGAGATGCATCTGGTGCGTCCTGCCCGAAGAGGGGACGGGCTGCTTTCTCCGCTATCCCGCGGAGGCGGTCGCGGGCGGGGAGGAGCTTCTCTTCCTCGCAAGCGGCAAGCTTTTCCGTCTCTGCGGACGGGATATGCCCGCGGAGGGGCGGCGGGAGTGCATTCTCAAGACGGAGCGTTCCCTCCTCGGGCTCTCCTCCTGCGAGAAATTTCTCGACGGCGTCACTCTCGAGGGGAGGGGCAGATTCCGCGTGGAGGCGCGCGGGGAATCCGGTCCGCCCTCGGCAATCTCGGGGAGAGCGGGGGAGCGGCTCGTTTTCCCCCGTCCCGTCCGCGGGAACGCCTTCTCGCTTGACCTCAGAACGATCGAAACGGGCGCGCGCCTGAGCGCCGTCACCTTCGATCTGAGGGAGGAGGAGCGGGCATGGTGATCGACATCATCGACCCGAACGACGAACAGTTCAAAGATCTGGACAGCCTGCAGTACGCGATGATCCGCGCCGCGCAGGCGCAGAAGAACGAGATCCTCGCAAAGACCGCCGAGGCGAAGGGGACGCTGTTCCGCGGGATGCTGTCGCGCAATGCGGTGCGCTCGACCGCCTATCTCGACGCGTGCGCCCGCATGGACGCCGCCGCGGAGGCGCAGATCGACGTCGTGCGCGACGACCTTCTGCACCAGCTCGCATACAGCTCCCTCTTTTCGGGCGGGAACGAGATGGGGCCGTACAGCTATCCCGAGAACCCCAACTACAATCTCACCTTTTCGCAGCGGTTTCTCATCGTGCGGGACTACTACATGCACGTCACGACCGACCCGAAGGCGCGGCTCGACGCCTATGCGATGGATACCCTCGCGCGGGTCTACCTCGGCGAGTACTACCAGACGCTGTATGAACTGCTTGCGTCCTATATCAAGAACTGAAGACGGGCCCTGCCGCCCCGCGCCTTGCGCGGGGCGGCTCTTTGCCGTATAAAACCTGTTCCGATGTTCCAAATTAAAGTCATGAGAAGACCCGTACAAGATCCCCTGGACAAGACGAAAGACGAGCGGGAGAGCTGCTTCCCGCAGGCGGCGGAACCCTTCAAATGCGGCAATGGGGGGCGGAAATGACGGAAAAACCGCGCGCAAACTATAACCGCAACTACATCCGCTACGTCAATTCCTTCGACCCTCCGACCAAGCACTTCCGCACCTGCGGGAGGGCGTTCCTCGTCGGCGGCGCGATCTGCTGCATCGGACAGTTTTTCCGCTTCATGCTCGAGTTTGCGGGACTTTCGGGGGACGAACTCGCGGGGACCGTCTCCGTCCTCCTCATCTTTTTGGGGACCTTCCTCACGGGGCTTGGCGTCTACGACAGGATCGGCAAGAACGCGGGCGCGGGGAGCATCGTGCCCATTACGGGATTCGCCAATTCCGTCGCCTCTCCCGCGATCGAATTCAAGACGGAGGGGTTCGTCTATGGCATGGCGGCGAAGATGTTCATCGTCGCGGGGCCCATCATCGTCTTCGGCGTGAGCGCAGGCGCGGCAGTGGGGCTGGTGTATTGGCTGCTCGGGCTGTGAAAGAGAAGAATTTTTTGCGGAAAACAGTTGAAAATACACAGGACTTGTGCTACAATGGGGAAAGAAATCAAAAGGAGTGCGGAAACTATGGCAAAAATCACCGAAAATACGCTGATCGCAGAGTGTCTGGAGCTCAACCCGAACGCGGCGGAGATCCTGATGTCGGCGGGCATGCACTGCTTCGGCTGTGCGCTCGCGCACGGGGAGACGATCGCCGAGGCGGTCGCCGTCCACGGCGAGGATCTCGAGTCCCTGCTTCGGAAGCTCAACGAAGGGCTTGAATAACGACGCCCCGATAGACCGGCCGCCGCCCCCGCGGATCTTCCGCGGGGGCGGCGGCTTTGATCGCGGGAACGGTTTTTTCTCCGCTTCCGCAGGGCACATGCGGGGTTTTTGCGAAAGTTTGCGGGGAAGTTCCTCCGCGCAGTGATTGACGCCGCCCGTTTTGTGTTATAATAGGAAAGAGGTAGTATCATGTATTCCTATTTTCTGTTTCTGCTCATTCTCTTGCCCTTCATCGCGCTGTCCGCGTGGGCGAGCGCGCGGGTCAACTCGACCTATGCGAAGTACGACGGTCTGCCCAACTCCTCCCATATGACGGGGTACGACACCGCCGTGCGGCTCCTCCGCAAGAACGGCGTGCACGGCATCTCCGTGAACCGCGTGCCGGGGAGGCTCACCGACCACTATCATCCGGCCAAACGGCAGGTCAACCTCTCGCAGAGCACCTACGGTTCGGCGAGCGTCGCGGCGGTCGCGGTGGCGGCGCATGAGATCGGGCACGTCATGCAGAAGCAGAAGGGGTACATTCCCTACCGGCTCCGCACGGCGCTGGTGCCCGCGGTGAACATCGGTTCCCGCCTCGCGCTTCCGCTGGTGCTCCTCGGGATCATCCTCGACCTCTGCTTCGGCTTTACCGAGGCGGCGGAGGCGACCACGGCGGGGCAGTGGCTCATGTACATCGGGATCGGGCTGTACTCCCTGTCCACCCTCTTCATGCTGGTGACGCTTCCCGTCGAGTTCAACGCCTCCGCGCGGGCGAAAAAGATGCTCGTCTCGGAAGGGATCCTGACGCGCGAGGAGCTGGACGGCGCGGGCAAGGTGCTCTCCGCCGCGGCGATGACCTACGTCGCCTCTATGCTCGTCTCCCTCGTGTATTTCCTGCGCTTCCTGCTCATCGTGCTCCCCTTTCTGAGGAGGAGAAACTGAGTTTTCCGCAGCATGGCGCGCCGCCCGCGGACAGAAGTCCGCGGGCGGCGCGCTTTTTTATAATTTTTTATGATCTTTCCCTGCAAAAAGAGAACGGCTCCCGCGGGGGGAGCCGTTCCGCATGTCCGAGTTATTCTTTTCCCGCCATCTTCTTGTAGCCTGCGAGGCGCTCTCTGGAGCTCTCCTCCGTCTTCTTGAAGAGTTCTTCCGCGACTGCGGGCTGGGTCTTCTTCAGCGAAGCGTAGCGCGTCTCGCCGAGGATGAACGCCTGATAGTCGCCCGTGGGATCCTTCGAGTCGAGAGTGAAGGGATTTTCGCCCTTTGCCGCGAGCTCGGGGTTGTAGCGGTAGAGCTGCCAGTAGCCGCATTCGACCGCGTTCTTCTCCTCCGCCTGGGACTTCGTCATGTTGATGCCGTGGTTGATGCAGGGCGCGTATGCGATGATGAGGGAGGGACCGTGGTAGCTCTCCGCCTCTTTGAGCGCCTTGACGAGCTGTCCTTTATCCGCGCCCATCGCGACCTGTGCGACATAGACGTAGCCGTAGCTTGCCGCGATCATGCCGAGGTCCTTCTTCTTGACCCGCTTGCCGCTCGAAGCGAACTTCGCGACCGCGCCGATGGGAGTGGACTTACTTGCCTGTCCGCCGGTGTTGGAGTAGACCTCGGTGTCGAGGACGAGCACGTTCACGTCTTCGCCGGATGCGAGCACATGGTCGAGTCCGCCGTAGCCGATGTCGTATGCCCAGCCGTCGCCGCCGATGATCCAGAAGGACTTCTTGACGAGGCAGTCTTTCTCCGCGAGGATCTCGTCGACGAGCGTCAGCTCCTCGCCCTCGCATTCCTTGCGGCATTCGTTGAGTTCGGCGATGAGCGCGGCGGAAGCCGTCTTGCTCGCCTCTGCGTCGTCGCAGCCCTCGAGCCATGCGGTGAGGGGCGCCACGCATTCGGGATATTCCTTCCACATTTCCGCGAGCTTCGTGATCTTATCCGCGAGCGTGCCTCTTCTCGCCTTGTAGGCAAGGTGCATGCCGTAGCCGTACTCCGCGTTGTCCTCGAACAGGGAGTTCGCCCATGCGGGGCCGTGGCCCTGTTTGTTCGTCGTGTAGGGGCAGGTGGGGGAGGAGCCGCCGTAGATGGAGGAGCAGCCCGTCGCGTTGGCGACGATCATCCTGTCGCCGAAGAGCTGGGTGACGACCTTGACGTAAGGCGTCTCGCCGCAGCCCGCGCACGCGCCCGAGAATTCGAACAGCGAGGGGGTGAACTGGCTCTTCTTGACGTCCGCCATCTTGACGGCGGAAAGATCAACCTCGGGAAGGTCGACCGCGTACTCCCAGTTCTTCGCCTCCGCCTCTTCGAGTTCGGCAAAGGGCGTCATCACGAGCGCCTTGTTGCCCTTCATGCCGGGGCAGACTTCCGCGCACACGCCGCAGCCCATGCAGTCGAGCGGGCTCACCTGCATGCGGAACTCATAGCCGGGGATCCCCGTTGCGGGCTTGGTGTCGAACGCCGCGGGTCTCTCCTCGCCCGTCTTGACGAGCGCGGGACGGATGCAGGCGTGCGGGCAGACGAAGGAGCACTGGTTGCACTGCACGCAGTTCTCCTTGATCCACTTGGGAACGGTGACAGCGACGCCGCGCTTCTCGAACTTCGTGGTGCCGGTGGGCACGGAGCCGTCTGCGTTGAACGCGGAGGAGGGGAGCTTGTCGCCCTCGAGCGCGAGGATGGGCGCGATCACATTGCGGAAGTAGTCGTTGTCTGCGAGCTTGACCATCTCGGCGCCCTCTTCGGTCGTCGCCCAATCTGCGGGGATGTCGATCTTGACGAGGTGCTCCTTCGCGGAGTCGATCGCGTTGTAGTTCATCTGTACGACGGCATCGCCCTTTCTCGCGAAGGACTTATATGCCATCTTTTTCATGTAGTCGACCGCGTCCGCATAGGGCATGATCTGCTCGTTGATGAGGAAGAACGCCGACTGCAGGATCGTGTTCGTTCTGCCGCCGAGCCCGAGTTTTCTCGCGATCGCGATCGCGTCGATGACGTACAGCTTCGCGTGCTTCTTGGCAAGGGTGTTTTTCATCCCCGCGGGAAGGTTGGCGTTGAGCTCTTCGACGGTCGTCCAGGGCGCGTTGAGCAGGAAGGAGCCGCCCTCTTTGAGGTCGGTCGTCATGTCGTAGCGGATGACGTAAGAGGGGTTATGGCAGGCGATGAAGTCCGCCGCGTCGATGAGATATTCGCTCTGGATGGGCGTCTTGCCGAAGCGCAGGTGGGAGACGGTGATGCCGCCCGACTTCTTGGAATCATAGAAGAAGTAAGCCTGTGCGTACATATCGGTGTGGTCGCCGATGATCTTGATGGAGTTCTTGTTCGCGCCGACCGTGCCGTCCGAGCCGAGCCCGTAGAACTTCGCGGAAGTGGAGCCCGCGG
>CANPZH010000054.1 GCA_947589335.1 uncultured Clostridia bacterium
GTTCTCCGCCTCGACGAACGGGGGGAGAGGGCGATCGTCGGGATCTCCGTCTTCGAAGACGTCGCGACGGTGACCCTCGATACCTCCGGGGACGGGCTCCACAAGCGGGGATACCGCGTGCTCGCCTATGACGCGCCGCTGAAGGAGACGACGGCGGCCGCCATGGTCGAGAGCTCCGTCTACCGCGCGGGGAAGCCCTTTGCCGACCTCTTCTGCGGGAGCGGCACGCTGCCCATCGAGGCCGCGCTCTACGCGCTCGGGATCGCTCCCGGCCTGAATCGGGACTTCGACTTTGTCCGCTGGAAGTGCGCGCCGTCCGTTCTGCCCTCGGTGCGGGAGGAGGCGGAGGACGTGCGCGACAGGACGACGAAACTCGCGCTGTATGCCTCCGATCTCTCCGAGAAGGCGGTCTCCGCCGCGCGCTATCATGCAAGGCGGGCGGGCGTCGAAGAGCACATCCGCTTCCGCTGCGCCGACATGCGGGAATTTTCCTCGGAGGAAAAGTACGGCGTGCTCCTCTCCAACCCTCCCTACGGCGAGCGGATGGAGAAGGGGACGGATCTGTTCCCGCTCTACCGCGATTTCGCCCGCGTCTTCCGCTCCCTGCCTGACTGGAGCTGCTACTTCCTGACGGCATACGAGGGCGCCGAGCGGGCGTTCGGGAAGCGTGCGGAAAAGCGCAGAAAGCTCTATAACGCCAACCTCGCCTGCGGATTTTACGGCTATCTCGGCGCGAAACCGCCCAAATCGCCCGATTGTTAAGCGGAAATGATAATATTGTGAAATTCTTCATATACCGCCTCCGCACGGTTGACAACTCAAGTGCGGCGGTATATAATACGGTTTGTTCAGAACCTTACAAACATGGGGGAGAAAGCGATGGAAATGAATCCTTATCTTGCAAAGCTCTTGGCGATGACCAAGGCATGCACCGGGTTTGACGGTCTGAGAGGGGAGGCAGACCTCACGAGAACGGAGTTCCGCCTGCTGCAGGAGGTCCTTTCGGAGCGGGAGACGGGGCGGAAGATCATCTCTTCGGAGCTTGCGCGCCGCCTCGGCGTGACCCGTTCCGCCGTCTCGCAGATCGTCACTAAGCTCGAGCGGAAGAACATCGTTAAGCGGACGGCTTCGCCGACCGACAAGAAGATCGCCTACATCGAACTGTCCGAAAACGCCGCCGTGCTCTTCGAGCAGCAGTGCGCGCGGGCGAACGAATACATGGAGCGCGCCGTCGCCGAATTCGGGGAGGAGCGCATGCGGCATCTCTTCGGGGAGTGCGAGGCGCTTGCCGCGATCTGCGCCGGCATCAAGGCGGAGAGCGGACATTGAGACCGGACGGAACGGAGAACCGATATGTTGAAATTACAGGCAATCACAAAGGACTATAAGGTGGCGGACGGGTACGTCCATGCGCTCAGAGGGATCGACCTCGAATTCCGCCGGAACGAGTTCGTCTGTGTGCTCGGCCAGTCCGGGTGCGGAAAGACGACCCTTCTGAACATCATCGGGGGGCTCGACCATTACACCGAGGGCGATCTCATCATCCAGGGTAAGTCCACCAAACACTTCAAAGACCGCGACTGGGACGTCTACCGCAACCATAGGATCGGCTTTATTTTCCAGTCTTACAATCTGATCCCGCACCAGTCGGTGCTCGGGAACGTCGAGATCGCGCTCACGATCGCGGGACTTCCGCGCGAGGAGCGCCGCCGCCGCGCCAAGGAGGCGCTGGAACGGGTGGGGCTCGGCGAGGAACTCAACAAGCGGCCGAACCAGCTCTCGGGCGGACAGATGCAGCGCGTTGCGATCGCGCGGGCGCTCGTCAACAACCCCGATATCCTGCTCGCGGACGAACCGACGGGGGCGCTCGACAGCAAGACGAGCGTGCAGATCATGGACCTCATCAGAGAGATCGCGGGCGAGCGGCTCGTCATCATGGTCACCCACAATCCCGAGCTCGCGGAGGAGTACGCGACCCGTATCGTGCGGCTCAAAGACGGGCTCATCGAGTCGGACAGCGATCCCTACACCGCATCCGAGGAGGAGACGGAGACCTGGGACGTCGCCCGTGAGGACAACGCGAACGCGGAGAAGAACGCGGTGCGGAAGGAGCGGAAGGCGAAAAAGGCGCGCGCCCGGATGAGCCTTCTCACCTCCCTCGCCCTCTCGGCGCGGAATCTTCTCACCAAGAAGGGGAGAACGATCCTGACCTCCGTCGCGGGGAGCATCGGCATCATCAGCGTCTGCCTCGTGCTCGCGCTCTCGAGCGGCTTCAACGGCTACATCAAAAAGACGGAAGAGGATATGCTCTCCTACTACCCGCTGCAGATCACCGAGAGCTCCTTCGATATGACGGCGGTCATGGGCGCCATGCAGAGCTATCAGCCTGAGATCGACTTCGACAGGATCAACGACAAGGCGTACGTCAACTCCTTCTTGACGGGACTTGCGCACAATATGGCAGTCCGGAACGACATCAGCGAGAAATATCTTGACTTCATCGGCGGGATCGACCCCGCTCTCGTGAACGCGATCTCCTACGGCTACGGCGCGAGCCTTGCGGACAATATCTATACCAACGTGACGGTCGGCGGCGTGTTCCACGACGGCGAACGGACGGACCGGGTGGAACGGAATATGTCGCTCGCCCAGCTCAAATCGTTCTATATCAAGGAACTCCGCACCTATGCGCCGACCTACAACAACCTGCTCTCGATGGCGAACCTCTTCGGGAACATCGTCAACAAGATGCCCGATACGGCGAAGTCCGGGGAAGAGGGATTTGCCGACTTCGTCCTCACGCAGTACGACGTGCTCGGCGGAGCGAAGGCGCATTTCCCGAAAGACGGCACAGAGGCGGTGCTCGTCGTCGGAGAGGACAGCATGATCACGGATATGACGGTCGCGCAGCTCGGGATCCTCGACGAGGAAAAATTCATCTCTCCCTTCCTCAAAGAGCAGGGCACGGATGAGACGAATTGGGACCATTCGATCGACTTTTCGGAGATCATCGGGAAGAAGTACGTCCTCGCCTTCAACGACGCGGTGTACACCTCGACGGGAGGCAATCCTCTCCTCGGCTCCTATCCCTTCGAATACAACGGCTATTGGGACGACAAGGGAGTTTGGGCGGAGTATCATGTCCCCGAAGACGAGGGGATCAAGGTCACGATTTCCGCGGTTTTGCGCCTGAAGAGCGGCTACACCTACGGCTGCCTCACCGAGGGGCTCAACCTCACCGAAGAGACCTTCATGAACTATCTCTCGCACAACCTCGATTCCGAGATCGTGCAGTGGATGAACAGCCCGGCGGCGAAGGTGCCGCAGGCCGTGATCGACGCGCTCACCGCGGCGAATCCGCAGCTCACGGCGGGGACGGAGCTCTACTTTGCGCCCTCTTCCAACATGGGCAGCAAGAGCGGGTTCGTGCCTGCGGGGAGCGTCGCCGTCGCCTATGATCTCGAAAGCGCCGTCCGCCTTCTCGGCGGAGACAACACGCCCAACTCCGTTTCCATCTATCCCCGCGATTTCGACAGCAAGGAGGAAGTCCTTACCTATCTCGACCGCTGGAACGAACTCGACACGACGACGGAAGAGGAGAAGATCACCTATACCGATACGGTGGGGCTGCTCATGCAGATGGTGCAGACGATGCTCAACGTCATCACCTATGTGCTCGTCGCCTTCACCGCGATCTCGCTCGTCGTCTCCTCCGTGATGATCGGGATCATCACCTATGTGTCCGTCGTGGAGCGTGTCAAAGAGATCGGCGTTCTGCGCTCCCTCGGCGCACGGAAGCGGGACATCAAGAACCTGTTCAATGCGGAGACGTTTATCATCGGCCTTGCCGCGGGGCTCATCGGCGTGGCGATCACCTATCTGCTCGAGATCCCGATCAATCTGATCATCAGTTCGCTCACGGGGATCTCCGGGATCGCGTCGCTGCCTCTTCTGACGGCGGGGATCATGGTCGTCATCAGCGTTGCGCTGACCCTCATCTCCGGGCTGATCCCGGCAAGCGCGGCGGCGAAGAAAGACCCCGTGATCGCCCTGCGCACCGAATAAAATCGGGGGAGATCGTCCATACTGACCTCAAACGAACGAGAGGTGCCCGCGATGGCAAAGAAAAAAGTTCCGAAACTTACGGATGAAGAGTACGAGGAATATCTCAGATCCCTCCTACGCGGCAGGAAAACTTCATAAGGCAACAGGCGCCGGACCTCGCGGTCCGGCGCCTGTGTTTTGTATTCCTCCTCCCTTCGGTCGTCGGAATGACGTTAGGAGGACGTCGTCGGAATGACGCGAAGAGGGACGTCGGAATGACGTGAGGGAAGCGGTGTGCTTTCCAAATACGTCATTCCGCCCCGCGCGCAGTTCTGATTCTCTAAGCGCGCCACGAGCGCCAACGGCGCGAAGTAGCGAAGTCGAGGAATCGCACCGCATTATAATGCGGTCATGTTTCGACAAGCTCAACATGACGTAAATGGGATTCCTCCTCCCTTCAGTCGTCGGAATGACGTGGGGGGGACGTCGTCGGAATGACGCGAAGAGGGCGGTCGTCGGAATGACATAAAAGGCGGCGCGGGAACAGGGGGCGGGGCGGCTCATAACGGCATAGGACAAGGCATAAAATAGAGCGTGAAACGCTACCGGTCCCGCCGCAAGAAAATCCGCCGCCGCGTGATCCTCGCGCTGATCGCGGGATCGCTCATCGCGGTCGTGGTCGCCCTGCATATCAACATTACGGGCATCCTCATCTCCGTTGCGGAGGCGTCCATGCGTTCGATCACGACCGTCGCCGTCAACGACGCCGTCTATTACACCCTCTCAGACCGTCTCCGCTATGAAGATCTCATCGAGGTCAGCCGCGACGCCGAGGGGAACATCACCGCGATCACGTCGAACGCCTTCCAGATCAACCGGATCGCCCGCGACACCGCCTACATGTCCCAACAAAATCTCACCAAGATGAGCGAAGACGGCGTGGAGGTGCCGCTCGGCGCATTTACGGGCATCGAGGCGTGGGCGGGGTTCGGCCCGAGGGTGCATCTCAAGATCATTCCCATCTCCAATGTGGAATGCCGCTTTGCCTCCGTCTTTTCCGAGGCAGGCGTCAACCAGACCAAGCACTCCGTCTATCTCGAGATCGTCGCGGACATCTCCATCATCATGCCCTCCGGGACGCGCAACTTCGCTTCTCTCACCGAGGTGCTGATCTGCGAAAGCGTCCTCGTCGGCAAAGTCCCCGAGACCTATCTGCAGGCGGATCTGTTCGGGGACGGCTATCCGCTCGCCCCCGATTGACCGGCGATCTCGCGGATGAGGCCGATGACCGCGGGCGTACCGCTGCCGATCCCGCATGCGGAGAGGGAGAAGCGGAGCACGCTGTCCTTTTTGAGCGTGGCAAGCGCCGCGGGGAGGGCGGAAAGGTCGCTCTCGCGGAGGATGCGGCACAGCCCGCGCCGCTCGAAGTAGAGCGCGTTCTGGAGCTGGTCTCCCCGCGAACCTCTCTCCAAGGGGACGAGGAGGGCGGGCTTTTGGAGCGCAAGCGTCTCGAAGACGGTATTGCTCCCGGCGCGGCAGAGGACGCAGTCGCATGCGGCGTACGCGCTGCCCATATCGCTTTCGAATTCCCGCTGGACATACCCCGCGGGCGGATCCCGCAGGGCGTTGCCCGCTCCGCAGAGATGCAGGATCTGCCAATCCTTCAGGAGGACAGTGAGATTTTTCCGCACCGCCTCGTTGAGCGCACGGCTCCCGCTCCCGCCCCCGAGGACGAGAAGGACCGGGCGGCTGTCCGCAAAGGCGTACTTTTTCCGCGCGCGCGTCCGCTCTCCGCGGAAGAGTTCCTTGCGCATGGGGGATCCCACGCACTTGCCGTTCGGGAAGAGCCGCGCCGTCTCGGGGAAGGAGGTGAGAACATAGCGGCACTTCCGCGCGATCATCTTCGTGCACAGCCCGGGCGTCAGGTCGCTCTCATGGGTCAGGACCGGGATCTTGAGCCGGTGCGCCGCCCACACCGCGGGATAGCTCGCGAATCCCCCCTTGGAGACGACGAGATCGGGCTTTTCCGCCCCGAGGATCGCAAGCGCCCTCTTTTTCGCCGCCTTCAGGCGGAAGGGGATCTTGAGATTCTCCGCGGACAGCGCGCGCACGAGCTTGGGACAATCCACCTCAAAATAGCAATAGCCCGCCTCTTCGGCGAGCTTTTTTTCGATGCCGCCCGTGCCCATATAGGCGAGCCGGTGCGAATATTTGAGTTCGTTCATGACGGCGAGGTTTGGCACGACGTGTCCCGCGCTCCCGCCGCCGCAGAAGAGAAGGTATTTCATCCTTCTACAGTATATTCGGAACGCGGAAATTTATTGACGGGGGTAGAGCCCGGCGATCTTTTCGGCCTCGCGTGCGACGCGCTCCGCGAGCGATGCGGGGGAGAGGACGCGGAAGCCCGCGCCCGCGGAGAGGATCTTGCCGACCAGAGATTCGTCGTCCGGCAGGGAGACCTCGGCGTAATATTTGTCCTCGCGCTTCTGGATGTTGTCTACGCCGAGCCACTCCTCCGCATAGGGCAGCCCCTCCGTGGAGATCTCGAACACGGCGAAGACCGTCTCGCCGTCGTACCAGAACTTCAAGGGGACGTTCGAACGCTTGAAGGGGATCCGTTGGAAGGTCTCGCCCGTTGTGAGGATGAGCCGCATCCGCCCGATCTTGAAGAGGCGGAAGGCGTCTCTTTTCGTGCACCAGGCATAGACGTACCAGATGTTCTGTTTGTAGACGAGCAGATGGGGGTAGATCCTCCGCTGCGTCTCAACGCCCTCGCGGGAGACGTAGTCGATATCGAGGGCCTCCCGCTCCTCGACGGCACGTTCCAGCAGGGCGAGCTTGTCCGAAAAGCGGTGCTCGTCTCCCCATGTGCCGCTGTCTACGAGGATGTTGCCCGAGAGGGTGAGATCCAGCTTCTCCGACTTGACCTGCGCGGAGAGTTTCTCGATCGCCGAGCGCAGCACGGGGTCCGAGAGCTGTTCGTTCATCGCGAGCATCGCCCCGATCGCCTTGGTATATTCCTCTTTCGTCATCAGTCCCTTGGGCAGTTTGAATGCGTCCGAGATGTAGATCCCGCCGCCGGGACCGCGCGTGACGTCGATGGGGATCCCCGCGACCGTCAGTTCGTCCACATAGCGGTAGACGGAGCGCAGCGAAACGCCGTATTTCCCGGCGAGCTCGGCCGCGCTCACTTTCCGCTTCGCGAGCAGGGTAAACAGGATATCCGTCATGATCTGATACTTCATGCCCTCTTCTCCGATCCGTCATATTTCCGCAAAAATTTTAGCATATCGGGCGATAGGTGTCAAGTCCCGTGGATATAATAGGGGAGCCGGGTGGAGGAGAAAAGATGACAGACGGGATCGATCGCGCGCTCGCGGCGGCGCGGAAGGCGGAATCGGAGAAGAGGAACCGCGCGCTGTATGAGCGGATCGCTCTGAGGCGGGAAGGAGGGCTGCGCCTGCTCGCTTCGGCGCGGGGGCTCAACGTCGAAGAGCGGAGGCGCTCGGCGGAAAATTTTTCCCGAAAGTTTGCTCCGTCGCGTTGACAAAGCCCGCGGCGGCGTGTATAATAAGACCATGGACGGAAAATTGTACAATGCGATTTACGGCTATACGTATGACCGCGGTCGGTAATACGGATTTTTTCGTGCGTAAATCAAGGGACGTGACAGAGACGGTTTGCGCTTTCGGAGTGCGAGCCGTTTATTTATACTGAGAGGAGATTTTCGGAATGGCAAACAAAGAAAACGTCATGGATACTCTGCGGGCAAGGGGATTCATCAAGCAGACGGTGTACGAAGACGAGCTCTATGAGCTCCTGGGGCGGGAGAGCGTGCCCTTCTATATCGGTTTCGACCCGACCGCCGATTCCCTGCATGTGGGACATTTCCTGCAGCTTGTCGCCATGCGCTATATGCAGCAGGCCGGGCATAAGCCCATCATCCTGATCGGCGGAGGCACCGCGATGGTGGGAGATCCCTCCGGCAGGACGGATATGCGCGCCATGATGACAAAAGAGACGATCGCGCACCATGTAGAATGTTTCAAGCGGCAGATGTCGAAGTTCATCTCCTTCGAGGGCGAGAATGCGGCGGTCATCGTTAACAATGCCGACTGGCTCCTCGGGCTCAACTACATCGACTTCTTGCGGGACGTCGGCGTGCATTTCTCCGTCAACAAGATGCTGACGGCGGAGTGCTTCAAGGCCCGCATGGAGCGGGGGCTCTCCTTCCTCGAATTCAATTACATGCTGATGCAGGCATACGACTTTCTGGTGCTTCACCGCGAGTACGGCTGTTCGCTCGAACTCGGCGGCGACGACCAGTGGAGCAACATCCTCGCGGGGGCAGATCTGATCCGCCGCAAGGAACATAAGCCCGCCTTTGCGATGACCTTCGAGCTCCTCACGACGAGCGAGGGCAAGAAGATGGGCAAGACGCAGAAGGGCGCCGTGTGGCTGGATGAGAACAAGACCTCTCCGTACGACTTCTACCAGTACTGGCGCAACACCGCGGACGACGACGTGGAGAAGGTCTTCCGTCTCCTTACGTTCGTCCCGATGGAGGAAGTGAAGGAGCTCTGCGCATACAGGGATGAGCGCATGAACGCCGCAAAGGAACGCCTTGCCTTCGAACTGACGGCGACGGTCCACGGCAGGGAAGCCGCGGAGACCGCCCGCGCGCAGGCGCGCGCGGCATTCGGCGGGGAGGAGGGCGAACTGCCCGTCAAAGAGATCCCCGCATCCGTCGACACCCTCATCGGAGTACTCGTCGCGGCCGGGCTCTGCAAGAGCAACAGCGAGGCGCGCCGTCTGATCGAGCAAGGCGGCGTCTCCGTCGGCGACGAGAAGGGCTCCGCCGATATGACGCTCCCCGAGGGCGGATTCGTGCTGCACAAGGGGAAGAAGACGCACATCGCGGTCAAGAGGATCTGATGGAGTACCGCAGCGTCGTCAACGAGACCGTCACAGAGAAAACGATCGAAAAATCGCGGTTTTTGACCTATGTCTGCCACATCTCCAGCGAAGAGGAGGGAGGACGCTTTCCCGCGCGGATCCGCGCCCTCCATCCGCTTGCGACGCACGTCTGCTACGGCTATATCGCCGACCGCCTCGGGAACATCCAGCGCTTTTCGGACGACGGCGAGCCGCAGGGGACGGCGGGGATGCCCATTCTCGGCGTCATCAAGGCGCAGGATCTCCGCGAGACCGCAGTCGCCGTCGTGCGCTATTTCGGCGGGATCAAGCTGGGCGCGGGCGGGCTCACGCGCGCCTA
>CANPZH010000055.1 GCA_947589335.1 uncultured Clostridia bacterium
CGGCGGTCCTCGGGAACGAGTCGGAGCACACCGTGCTCGCGATGCTCGTCGACAAGGAGGAGATCGGCAGCGAGGGGACGACGGGCATCCAGTGCAAGGTGTACGAAGATCTGATGGAGGAGATCGCCCTGGCGCTCGGCGCCAATTTCCGCAAGGTGCGGGCGAGCTCGAAGTGCCTCTCTTCGGATGTGACCGCGGCGTACGATCCCAACTTTGCGAACGTCTATGAGAAGATGAACGCGGCGATGCTCTCCTGCGGGACGGCAATGTGCAAGTTCACGGGCGCGCGGGGCAAGAGCGGCAGCAACGACGCCAACGCCGAGTTCGTGGGCGAAGTGCGGGGCATGTTTGCAAAAGAGGGCGTCGTCTGGCAGACCGCCGAGCTCGGCAAGGTCGATATCGGCGGCGGCGGAACGGTCGCGAAGTTCGTCGCCCAGCTCAACATCGACACCGTCGATTTAGGCGTTCCCGTCATCTCCATGCACGCGCCCTACGAGCTGATCTCGAAGGCCGACCTGTACAGCAATTACAAGGCGTTCCTCGCCTTCATGAGGTAACCGAAAAGACCGCGTTTTCGCGGTCTTTTTCCGTCTCGGAGTAAAGCGCAGCGAAAGGGGAGCCGAAGTATCGCACCATACGTCATTCCGCCCTTCTTAATACGTCATTCTGAGCCGCGCAGAATGCGCGTGTCGAAGAATCGCACCTTATTATAATGCGGTCCATGTTTCGACAAGCTACTTCGTCGCATGCGCTCCTCGTGCCGCCCAAGGAACCATGACAGTAGAATGGCGGGACAAGATGACGTATTAAGAACGTCATTCCACTTTGCGCTTTTTATACGTCATTCCGAGCCGAAAAGGCACATACAGAGTGCGAATGGATTGTCCGCGAGGAATCTCGACCTCAGATTCCTCCTCCCTACGCTCGTCGGAATGACGTGGGGTGTCTTGTTGCCCTTTTAGAAAAAGTACCCCAAGCAAAACGAGGGGGAGATTTTTGAAGTTTCGGCGGCGGGTTCGCCGCCCTTTCTTTTGCAAAAACCCTGCGCCTTCCAAAGAAAGCGCAGGGAACGGGTGCGAAAAAAACTGTGAGGGCTTTTTTTGTTACAGCATACCGAAGCGGGAACGCGACAGGTGACTCCGACAAAGCGCCCTCATGGCACACGCACGGCTCCGTTTAGTGCTGCTGTATCCCTACCCTGACACGGTTCGCGGACGTGCGTTGCATAAGACCTTGTGATCAACATTCCTTATCGCGCGCAGCCTTCCATATACTGCACCGAGAAAAGCGTTCGGCTCTGCTATGGCGGATTGCAGATACAGGGCACCGCCGACTCCCCGCCTATCACAGCAATATCAGTATACCCCAATGCGGGTTTTTTTGCAAGCGATTCCGCCCATCCTTTCGGGAAATCGCGGAATTTCCTCCGAAAGGTCATGCGCGTTTGCTTGTCACCCGTCTGAAAAAGTGATAGAATAAGGTCGAAATCGGGGAAAGGAGGAATGTATGGGGACGATCCGTTTCGGGATGCGGTATTGGAAGAGATATCTTCCGCTCTCTCTGCTCGCGAAGCTCTTCTCGCTGATCGCGATGCTCTGCGATACCCTCATCCCGCTCCTCTCCGCGGGGATCATCGACTATCTCATCTCCTACGATCCCGCTTCCCCGCCCGCAAAGGACGTGCTCGACTTTCTGTTCACCGGCAGCCTCGGCGCCCCGGGGACGATGGAGCTCTTCGGGAACATCGCCCTCATCTTCGCGGGCGTCGTCCTCGTACGCATCTTCACGATCTACATCAAGAACGTCACCTTCCAGTGGTGCGGGCTCCGCATGGAGTGCGACCTTCGGGAGAGGACGTACGCCAAACTCCTCGAGCTCGACGGCGAGACGCTCTCCCGCTACAACATGGGGGAGCTGCTCACGACGATGAACCGCGATACGATCATCTTCAAGGAGCTCTACGGGCGGATCAGCATGAACATCTTCGATTCGCTCTTCATGATCGCGGCGGCGGTCCTCATGCTCACGATCCTCGACTACCGTTTTCTCTTTGTCCCTCTCGCGATCGCGCCCTTCTATACCGTTGCGCTCGTGCGCTATCTGAAGAAGTCCCGCCGTCTCTTCCGCGCCATCCGCGAGAGCTACTCCTCGCTCAACCTCACCGTGCAGGAAAACATCGACGCCGTGCGCATCGTCCGCTCCTTTGCGGGGGAGGAGACGGAGCTGGACAAGTTCGACGGCCGCAACCGCGAGATCTACGACCACAGCGTGGCGGAAGTCCGTCTGATGGCGAAATACAACAGCATCTTCGAGGGATTCAAACAGATCGGCTATGTCGGGACGGTCATCATCGCCGTCCTGCTCACGCTGAGCAATCCCGCGCTCGGCGTACTCACCGCCGCCACGACCTACGTCACCCGCCTCATCTCCCACATCACCCAGCTCTCCCGCTCCTTTTTCATGATGCAGAACCAGCTCATCTCGGGCGGGCGGCTCAGGCGCTTCCTCACCGAGGAGGGCGCCGTTCCGGATTGTCCCTCCGCGCTCGTCGCCTCCGGGCGGCCGCACATCGAACTCAAAGACGTCAGCCTCTCCATCGGGGAGAAGCAGATCTTAAAGCACATCTCCCTCGATCTCCCTTACGGCAAGAAAGTGGGGGTCATGGGCGGCACGGGGAGCGGCAAATCCGCACTCTTAAAGTGCCTCTCCCGCATCTTCGACGTGACCTCGGGCGCGATCCTGATCGACGGGACGGACGTGCGCGATTATCCCCTCGAGGAGGTCCGCTCGGAGTATGCCTACGTCTTCCAGGACGTCTTCCTGTTCTCCAACACGGTGGACGCGAACATCGCCTTTGCAAAGCCCGACTGCGACGCGGAGACGGTCAGAGACGCCGCCGCGGTCGCGCAGGCAGCGCCCTTCATCGAACATCTGAACGAGGGGTATGAGACGATCGTCGGCGAGCGCGGCATCGGGCTCTCGGGCGGGCAGAAGCAGCGGGTCTCGATCGCGCGCGCCCTCGTGAAGGGAGCTCCCGTCCTCATTCTCGACGACGCCTCCTCCGCCCTCGATATGGCGACGGAGAAGCGGGTGCTCGCGGCGCTGAAGGAGCGCTGTCCCGAAAAGACGGTGCTCATCTCCGCGCACCGCGTCTCCTCCGTCATGGACTGCGACGAGATCCTCTACCTCCGGGACGGGGAGATCGCCGAACGGGGGACGCCGCGGGAGCTCATTGACCTCGGCGGGGCGTTTGCCGCGATCTGGCGGCTTCAGACGAGCGACGGCCAGCTCGACGATTCCTCTTACGGGAAGGGGGAACTGTGATGAAGCGCAATACCTACTTCATGGACGAGATCGTCGGAGAGGACAAGGTCGACATCAAACATCTGAAGAGGATCCTTGCCCGTCTTCTGCCCAAGAAAAAGGTCTTTCTGCTCGCGATGCTCCTGCTCGCCGCGTCCTCCGTCGTCGCGCTGATGGCGCCCGTGCTGCTCGATCTGATCGTGAACGAGGTCCTGCCTCTGAGCGGGGACGAGCGGACGAGACAGCTCGTCTTCTATCTCATTGCCCTCGGCGTCGTCGGCGCCCTCACGGCGGTGCTGCCCTATTTCCACAGGGTTATCATGGGAACGCTCGGCAACGGGATCATCGCCGACCTGAGGCGGGAGATCTTCGAACATCTCCAGGAGCTGCCCTTCGAATACTACGACGCCCGTCCCGCGGGGAAGATCTCCATCCGCGTCACCGAATACATCAACGAGCTCTCCGATTTCTTCACGGACTATCTGCTCAACTTCCTCATCGACATTCTCAAGCTGCTCGTCGCCACGGTGTTCATGCTCGTGCTGAGCCCCGTTCTGACTGCGGTCGTCTATGCCGCCGTGATCCCGCTCATCGTCTGCATCTTCCTCGTCAAGAAGCAGGTGAGAAGGCTCTTCCGCAAACACCGCGCCAAGAACTCCAACCGCAACGCCTTCATCGTCGAGTCGATCATGGGGGAGAAGGTCATCAAGAACTACAACCGCACGGCGTTCAACCGCAGCGTCTATCGCGATCTGCAGGAGGACAGCGCAAAAACGTGGATGCAGATCGTCCGCCGCAACGAGCTCAACACGCCCATCTCCGAATTTTTCTGGAATGCGGGGATCCTCGGCATGTATGCCGTCGCGCTCACCCTCATCCTCGGGGGCACCTCCGTGCTCGCGGGCACCGTCATCGCCTTTCTGAGCTACATCAACCTCTGCTCCGAGCCCCTCTTGCAACTCGGCGCGGTGCTGCAGCAGCTCTCGCAGGTCTCGGCGAACCTCGAGCGGGTCTTCGAGACGATCGACGCCCCCGTGACGATCCGCGACAGCGAGCATGCGGAGACGCTCGAGGGGATCGAAGGGCGGGTGGATTACCGCGACGTCACTTTCGGCTACGAGGAGGGGATCCCCGTCCTCGAGCACTTCGACCTCCATGTGGAGGCGGGGGAGAAGATCGCCCTCGTCGGTCCCACGGGCGCGGGCAAGACGACCGTCGTCAACCTGCTCACCCGCTTTTACGACGTGCAGGAGGGGAGCGTCTGCGTCGACGGAAAGGACGTGCGCGGCGTCACGCTGCACTCTCTGAGAAAGGAGATCGGCGTGCTGATGCAGGAACCCTTCCTCTTCAAGGGGACCATTCTCGACAACATCCGCTACGGCACCCCCGAGGCGACGGACGAGGAGTGCATCGCCGCGGCGGAGGCGATCTACGCCGACCGCGTCGCCAAACGCTTCCAAAACGGCTACCTTGCCATGCTCGACGAGCGGGGAGAGGGGCTCTCCGCGGGGGAGAAACAGCTCCTGTCCTTTGCGAGGATCGTCCTGAAAAACCCCCGAATCGTCGTGCTCGACGAGGCGACGAGCTCCATCGACTCGGAGACCGAATTGCTCATCCAAGGCGCGCTCGACCGCATTCTCGCGGGCAAGACGGCGTTCATCGTGGCGCACAGGCTCTCCACCATCCGCAAGGCGGACAGGATCCTCTTCATCGCGGACAGGGGGATCGCCGAGCAGGGCTCCCACGAGGAGCTGATGGCGCTGAAGGGCAGATATTATGCGCTGAATATGAGAAATGCAGCTCCTTCCGCGGAAAAAACGCCGCAGGAAGGGCAAGATAAGAAGGAGAGATGAACCATGGCAGACTGTACGCATGACTGTTCGGCCTGCAGCGCGAGCTGCGGGTCGCGGAACCGGGAATCTTTGATCAAGCCGCTCGGGAAGGGCTCGCGCGTGAAGCGCGTGATCGCCGTCGCGAGCGGGAAGGGGGGCGTGGGCAAGTCCCTCGTCTCCTCCCTCCTTGCCGTCCGTGCGCAGGCGCGGGGATACCGCACCGCCATTCTCGACGCCGACATCACGGGCCCCTCCATCCCCAAGCTCTTCGGCGTGCACGAGCGGGCAACGGGCACGGAGGGGGAGATCCTCCCCGTCGTCACGAAGAGCGGCATCAAGCTCATGTCGATGAACTGTCTCCTCGAGAACGAGGAAGACCCCGTCGTCTGGCGGGGATCTCTCATCGCGGGCGCATGCGTGCAGTTCTGGACGGACGTCGTCTGGGGGGAGACGGACATCATGTTCATCGACATGCCTCCCGGAACGGGGGACGTGCCCCTGTCCGTCTTCCAGAGCATTCCGCTCTCGGGCATCGTCGTCGTCACGACGCCGCAGGATCTCGTCGGCATGATCGTTTCGAAGGCCGTCGGCATGGCGAATCTCATGAACGTGCCCATTCTCGGGCTCGCGGAGAACATGAGCTATCTCACCTGTCCGGACTGCGGCAAGCAGATCCCGCTCTTCGGGGAGAGCAGGGCGGAGGAACTCGCCGCGAGGTACAAGATCCCCGCGTTCGCGCGGATTCCGCTCGAGCCCGGGATCGCGATGCTCGCAGACAGCGGGCGCATCGGCGAGGCGGATACCGATCCGCTCGCGGAGATCTTCCGGCAGATCGAGACGTCGCGGGAGATCCGCGCCTCCGGGAAATAAAAAGCGTGCGGCGCGGACCGATAGGTCCGCGCCGCACAAGGATCATATATGCCGAAAAAACAGCCCTGCAAGACGCAGGGCTGTTTGCTACTCAGTTTGCCGTATCTTCGGGCTGTACGACGACCGCCGTCGCCGACCAGCGCTTGATGGACTCCATCGCGCTCTCGGTATTCGGCCTCGTCTTATAGTCTGCGCTCGCCGCGAGCAGACCTCCGCGCGCGTTGAACACCTGTACGCGGAACCCGTTCTTCGTCTCCTTGATTGCAAGCCGTCCCGCCTTGATGTTGTTCTGGTAGGTCTTGACGCCCGCAAGCGCGCCGCCGAGAGAGGAATAGGTCGTCGCGCTCTCGAGCATGACTTCGCCGTTGGAGGCGATCAGGCGGAAGCCGTATCTGCCGCCGTCTTCGAAGACCGCCCACTTGCCGTTTGCGCCCGAGACGGGCTCTTCCTTCGCGGGCTTTGCGCCGTCGTCCTTCTTCTCCACAGGCTTTGCCGCCTTCACGGGCTTGGGTTTCGCCGTCTTCGGCTTTGCCTCCTTCGCGGCGGGTTCCTTCTGCACGGGAACGAAGATGAAGTTTCCCTCCCTCTGAGGCTCGGGCTTTTTCTCGGGAACAGGCTCCGGCTTTGCTTCGGCGACAGGTTCGGGTTTAGCCTCGACGACGGGTTCGGGTTTCTTTTCGACGACAGGCTCGGGTTTTGCCTCGGCGACGGGTTCGGGCTTCTTTTCGGGAACGGGTTCGGGCTTTTTCTCCGGAACAGGTTCGGGTTTTGCCTCGACAACAGGTTCGGGCTTTTCTTCGGTGACGGGCTCGGGTGCGGGCTGCTCCTGCGGAGCATTCCGTTCGGCCTTCTTGCGCTTATTTTCGCGGGCGATCTTGACCGACAGCACGACGATGAGCACAATGACGGCGAGGAGGATCGCCGCAAGGATACCGGTCATGACGGGGTTGTCCTTGATGTATTCGATGATTTTATCCATACTTTCAACTCCTTGTGAATTTTTTTCATTATACCATAAAATTCGGGATCTGTCAATCCATTGACAAATTTTTTTGTTCGCGGTATGATAAGGTCATGAAACAAATTGCGATCATCGGCGGCGGAGCCGCCGGCATGACCTGCGCCGTCATGCTCGCGCGGAAGGGGATCCACGTCACGATCCTCGAGCGCGGAGCGCGGCTCGGCAGAAAGCTCTCCGCCACGGGGAACGGGCAGGGGAACGTCACCAACCTCCGCATGGGGGCGGAGCACTACTATTCGGACGATCTTGGGAAGGTCGCCCGTGCGCTCGGACGCTTCGGCAGCGAAGACGCCGTGCGCTTTCTGGAGTCGATCGGCGGCATCTTCCTGCCCGACGGCAGGGGGCGGGTCTATCCCGCGGGGCGGCAGGCGTCCGCGGTGACCGATCTGCTCCGCGGGGAGCTGAAGCGGCTCGGCGCGGAGGTCGTCTTCGGGGCGAAGGTGGAGAAGCTGACGTATGACGGCAGATTCACGGCGGAATGGGAGGGCGGCAGCCTGCGGGCGGACGCGGCCGTGCTCGCGGCAGGCGGAAGGGCGGCACCCAATTTCGGCACGGACGGCAGCGCCTACGCGCTTGCGGAGGCGTTCGGGCACACGGTCGCGCCCTGTTCCCCCCGCCTCGTGCAGCTCCGCTGCGATCCCGCCCTGGTGCGCGGGCTCAAGGGGATCCGTGCAGACGGCGGGCTGGCCCTCCTCCGCAGGGGGAAAGAGGTCTTCCGCGGGCGGGGAGACGTCCTCTTCACCGAGAGCGGGATCTCGGGAGACAGCGTCTTCCGCGCGTCCTTTTATGCGGAGAAGGGGGACGTTGCCGAGATCGACCTGCTGCCGGACGTAACGGAGGAGCGGCTCGCCTCCGCGCTGAAAGAGAGCGGCGCGGAGGGACTTTTGTGCATCGTCAACAACGGGCTCGCAAGGGCGCTCTCGGCGCGCGCGGGCGGCGACAGGGAGAAGCTGCTGCGCCTTCTCAAGCGCTTCCCGCTCACCGTCAGGGGCACGCTCGGCTATGAGTACGCGCAGGTCACGCGGGGCGGGATCCCGCTCTCGGAGACGGACGAGCGTCTGATGAGTCTGAAGCGGCGCGGGCTCTTCTTCGCGGGGGAGATCCTCAATACGGACGGGGAGTGCGGCGGCTACAACCTGCAATGGGCATTTACGTCGGCATATCTTGCGGCGGAGGGGGCGGCGGAATGATCGTACAGCTGACCCTCCGTCCCGGGGAGCCGGAGAGCGGGATCAAGGCGCTCTGCGAAAAAAAACTGCATGCGCCCTGCAGATATCTGAAGATCCTCAAAAAGTCGCTGGACGCAAGGAACAAGGCGGAGATCCGCTGGGTCTACACCGTCGAGTGCGACAGGCGGGAGATCGCGGAGCCGAAGAGGGTCTATGAACGGATCAACGGTCCCTCGCCGCGGGTCGTGATCGCGGGCGCGGGCCCCGCGGGGCTGTTCTGCGCCCTGCGGCTCATAAAGCACGGGATCGCCCCGCTCATCGTCGAGCGGGGGAAGCGGGTCGAGGAGCGGGCGGAGGACGTCCGGCGGTTCCTTTCGGAGGGCGCGCTCGATCCAGACAGCAACGTGCAGTTCGGCGAGGGCGGCGCGGGGACCTTCTCGGACGGCAAGCTGAACACCCGCACGAACAGTCCGCTCAACCGCGAGGTGCTCGATACCTTTCTCGAATTCGGCGCGCCCGAGGAGATCGGCTATCTCAACAAGCCGCACATCGGCAGCGACAATCTGCGCAGGATCGTCGCGGGGATGCGCGCGGCGATCCTCGCGGGCGGGGGCAAGATCCTCTATTCCACCGCCCTCACCGACGTGGAAGTGCGTGGGGGCAGGCTCTCCGCCGTCATGCTGAACGGCGTGCGGGAGGAGGCGGATCATCTCGTGCTCGCCGTGGGACACAGCGCGCGCGATACCTTCGGGATGCTTCTCTCCCGCGGTTTCCGTATGGAACAGAAGGAGTTCGCCGTCGGCGTGCGCGTCGAACATCTCCAGGAGGAGATCTCCCGCGCCCAGTACGGCGAGCGGTACCGCATGCTTCCTCCCGCCGATTATATGCTCGTCTCCCATGCGGCGGAGCGGGCGGCGTTCACCTTCTGCATGTGCCCGGGCGGCGTCGTCATCCCGTCCGCGTCCGAAGAGGGGGGCGTCGTCACGAACGGCATGAGCAACTACGCGCGGGATCTTGCCAACGCCTGTTCCGCGCTCGTCGTGCAGGTCCGGCGGGAGGATTTCGGCGGAGACCATCCCCTCGCGGGCGTCGCCTTCCAGCGAAAGCTCGAGCGCGC
>CANPZH010000056.1 GCA_947589335.1 uncultured Clostridia bacterium
CAACCCCGAGTTCACGACGGTCGAGATCTATCAGGCGTATGCCGACTATCACGACGTCATGGACTTCGTCGAGGAGCTCTACCGCACGGTCGCGCGTGAGGCGTGCGGCACGCTTACGGTCTCCTATCAGGGCACCGAGCTCGATTTCGGGCACTGGGAGCGGCTCACGATGACGGAGGCCGTCAAAAAGTACTCGGGCGTGGATTTCGGGGCGATCTCTTCGGACGAAGAGGCGCAGAGGATCGCGCGCGAGAAGGGCGTGGAGTTCGAGGCGGACAAGTGCTCCAAGGGGCATATTTTGGCGGAGTTTTTCGACGCCTACGTCGAGGACAAGCTCATCCAGCCCACCTTCATCTACGACTATCCCGTGGAGATCTCCCCGCTCGCGAAGCGCAAGCCCGAAGATCCTTCCATGACGGAACGGTTCGAATACTTCATGATGGGAATGGAGATGGGCAACGCCTTCTCCGAGCTCAACGATCCCATCGACCAGAAAAAGCGCATGGAGGAACAGGCGAGGAGAAAGCGCGCGCAGGGGACGAATGCGCAGGTGGATGAAGACTTCATCGACGCTTTGGAGCACGGCATGCCGCCCACGGGCGGGCTCGGGCTCGGCGTAGACAGGCTGGTCATGCTGCTCACGGACAGCGCGACCATCCGCGATGTGCTCCTCTTCCCCACGATGAAACCCAAGAAATAAGCCTATGGACGCCCGTATCACAAAATCGAGACTTTCCAACCTGCTCTCCTACGACTGGCTGAAGATCATCGCCGCGATCATTTTCGCGGTGCTGGGGCTCGTCGTCTTTTTCACGACGGTCGGGACCCGCGTCGGAAAACACCAGCTCTTCACCATCTACGGCTACCGCGAGATCGTCGCGGGGGAGTCGGCGAGCGGATTTGCAGACGGGCTCTTAAGCCGCGGGGTCTTTTCCTACGACATTCTCGACGCCGAACTCGAGACGTTCGGCACGAACGAATACAGCGAGACGGCGTTTGCCGCACGGCGGAGCGCCGAGCTCGGAACGGTCATGTTCACGACCACCAACCTCATCACGGACGAGACGACGGGGGAATCCTCCACCGTACTGCAGAATCTTGCGGGCGGCAAGGCGACCGAGATCGCGCTCGACCTCGAGCAGTACTTTATAGACTGCGAACAGTACCTCATCCGCTTCTTCGGAGAGAACTGGACGGAGAACCCCCTCAACGGCGAGGAGGCGGAGAAGTGCTTCTTGAAACGCAACGGGCACGATAAGCGGTTCCGCTCCGACGAGAAAAAGGCGGAGGGGATCGAGCTCGAAAAGGCGAGGCTTGAAAAGCTGCGCGAAGACTTCCTCGCCGTCCGCGGATTTTTCGGCGACGGGACGCTGACCTTCTCCTATGTGAAGGACGAGAGCGGGAACGACCGCGCCGCGGCGATCGCGCTCGGCGGGCTGCCCCAGATCCGCAAACTCTATTTTTACACGACGGAGGAGGACGGGAAGACCGTACAGGCGACCGCCAACGTCTGCCTCATGCTCTTCCGCAACGACTGGGAGGCGGGGCTTCCCGCCGACGTCATCGAGAATGATCTGCGCTATGAACCGGTCTCCTTCGTCCGCTATCTCGTAGACCGCTTCGGAGCCTGAAATGCCGAAGATCTCGGATATGTTAAAGGGGCAGGGGAGGCATCTCTCCTTCCACACCCCCGGGCACAAGCGGGCGGGCGCGGACATCACCGAGCTGAGCTATTCGGATAACCTCTATGCCCCGCACGGCGTCCTCGCGGAGGCGGAGCGGGAGATCGCCGCCGTTCTCGGCGCGGCGCGCAGCTTTCTCCTGACGGACGGGAGCACCTGCGGCGTCTTTTCGATGATCGCGGCGGTCAAGGCGGCGGGCGCGGAACGGCTCGCCGTTCCCGCATGTTCCCATCCGAGCGTCTTCCATGCGCTGGAGGTCATGGGCATGAAGCCCGTCGTCGCCGCACAGGCGGCGGAGCGGGGGATCCCCCTGCAGCCCTCGGAAGAGGAGCTCGGACGCGCGCTGAAGGAGGCGGACGCGCTCCTTCTCACCTCGCCCGATTATTACGGCTTTTTCGCCCCGATGGAGGCGGCGAGAGCGCTCTGCGACGGGGCGGGGAAACCCCTTCTCATCGACGGCGCGCACGGCAGCCATCTGCACTTCACGCCCGCCTGCTATGCGGGCGGATACGCCGATCTTTGGGTAGACGGGGTCCATAAATCCCTCCCCGCGCTCACGCAGGGCGCCGTCGTCTCCGCGAAGACGGAGGCTTGGGGGGAGCGGCTCAGACGCTCGGTGCGGCTCTTCCGCACGACGTCGCCCTCCTATCCCATCATGGCGAGCGTGGAATACGCCGTGAAATATCCGCGCAGTCCCGCGATCGAGCGGGCGGCGGAGGCATTCAAGCGGGAATACGCATGCGTGCCCAATCAGGACTGGACGAAGCTGCTCATCCCCTTCGGGGACCGCTGTGCGGAGGCGCAGCGCGCCCTCGAGCGGCGGGGCGTATATCCCGAATTCAACGACGGAAACTATCTGATGTTCTATCTCTCCCCCTGCACGAAGGTGAGAGATCTGAAACGGCTGGGACGGATCGTCGGGAAACTTCCCCGGGGGGAGGTTCCCGGACAGGCGCCTTCGGGAGAGATCCCGATCTATTCGGAGGGACCGTGAAAGAGCTCCTGCGCACGACAACCGCATATCGGGCGATCCGCGCGGAGGCGGAGACGGGGGAGTTCGCCCAGTCTTCGCTCGTCGTCTTTCCGGACGGGAAATATCTGCGCGACCTGCTCAAGGAGTGCGCGAAGGCCTTTTTCTCCGCCGCAGACGGCGGAAGGCTTTCGGAGCTCATCGAAAAGGAGAGCTATGCGGACTGTCTGTTCTATCCCGCGGAGGGCGCAAAGCTCACGGCGGAGGACTGCGACCGCATCGTCGAGGAGGAGCAGCTGCGCCCGGTGGAGGGCGTGCGGAAGCTCATCGTGCTCGACGCCTTTCATACTGCGGCGTCGCTCGTGCAGAACAAACTGCTCAAGAGCCTCGAGGAGCCGCCCGCGGGCGTGCATTTCCTGCTCGGGGCGGAGGTCGAATTCCCCGTACTGCCGACCGTGCTCTCCCGCGTAAAAAAGTATGCGGTCGCGCCCTTTCCCGAGGAGCGGATCGCGGAGGCGCTCGGGCGGAAATACGGCGGAGACGTGCGTGCCGCCGCGGCGGCGAGCGGAGGGATCTTCTCTGCCGGCGAGCGGATTCTCGCGGGCGGGGGAGAGGAATTCAGGCTCGCGGAGCGGTTCCTGTCCCTCGAGGGGACGGAGGCGTTCTGCCGCGAGGCGGGCGAGCGGAAGACGAAGCGGGAATTTCTCTCGGCGCTGAAAAATCTTTTGCGCGACGCGCTCTTCTGCGCCTTGGGGCAGGAGAAATATCTCTCGCTCGGGACGGACGCCGTGCGGCGGATCGCCGCGGAATATCCCGCGGGCGCGCTGATCGCCTCCCTGAAACTCGTCGGCGAGGCGGAAAAACAAGTGCAATTCAACGCAAATTTCGCAAGCTGTCTGTATGCGCTTGCGATGGGCATCAAAGAGGAGAAAGACAAGTGGCAAATGTTGTCGTGATCAAATTCAAGGGGAGCTGCAAGCCCTACTACTTCAGCGCGGGAGAGCTCGCGCTCAAGCGCGGGCAGGGCGTCATCGTCGAGACCTCCCGCGGCATGGAATACGGCGTCGTGGTGGATCCCGCAAAGGAGACGGAGAACATCGTCCAGCCCTTAAAGCCGGTCGTGCGCATCGCGACGGAGAAGGACCTCGAGACGGTCAAGCGCAACGAAGACCGCCGCGGCGACGCGATGAAGATCTGCAAAGAGAAGATCCGTGCGCGCGGGCTCGGCATGAAGCTCATCGACTGCGAGTTCGCCTTCGACGGGAGCAAGGTCATCTTCTATTTCTCCGCGGAGGGAAGGGTGGATTTCCGTGAGCTCGTCAAAGATCTCGCGTCCGTCTTCCATATCCGCATCGAGCTCAGACAGGTCGGGAGCCGCGACGAGACGAGGATCCTCGGCGGGATCGCCCCCTGCGGAAGGGAGTGCTGCTGCGCGGGCTGTATGCCCGAGTTCCAGAAGGTCGGGATCAAGATGGCGAAGAACCAGGGGCTCTCGCTCAACCCGGGCAAGATCAGCGGGCTGTGCGGCAGGCTCATGTGCTGCCTCTCCTACGAGAACGAGTACTACGCGGCGGCATACAAGAAGATGCCCAAGCTCGGGAGCACGGTCGGAACGCCGGAGGGGCAGGGCGCCGTCGTCTCCGTCAACATGCTCAAGATGATCGTGCGGGTCAAGATCGAGAAGGACGGCAGCCTCTTCTACCGCGACTTCCCGCTCTCCGACCTCACCATGAAGAAGGGGAAGACGGAAAAGGACGAGGAAGACGAGGAGAAGGACGAAGAGAAAATCGGGGAAGAATGAAAAAATTCCGTGAAATATCTTTACGAAACGGAAAAGTTGTGATATAATACAATCGGCCCGAAGAAGTCGGGCGGAGATATCACGGAGGTGTAACATGGCACACAAGATCACGGACGCTTGCGTCTCTTGCGGCGCTTGTGCGGATACCTGCCCCGTAGGAGCCATCGCTCCCGGCGATTCGACGTATGTCGTCGATCCCGACGCCTGCATCGACTGCGGCGCTTGCGAGGACGGTTGCCCCACGGGAGCAATCACAGCCGAATAACAAGATCGGGAAGAGGGCGCGGGCAAAGCCGCGCTCTTCTTTTACTGTCAATATTATGAAAGTCATCGAAAGTCTGCAGATCGGCAGTTACCGGATCATACAGGACACCGAACGATACCGCTTCACGTCGGACAGCGTCCTCCTCGCCCGTTTCCTCAAAGCGAAGAGGAGGGAGAGGGTCGCCGATTTCTGTTCGGGGAGCGGGATCGTCGGGCTGCACTTTTTCGCCGAGAATGAGGGCGTCGAGCGCGTCGTGCTCTTCGAGATGCAGCAGGATCTCGCCCGCATGAGCGCGGAGACGGTCGCCCTCAACGGGCTGGAAGACCGCTTCACGGTGGAGAACTGCCGCCTGCAGGAGATCCCGCCCGTCTACACCGAAGCGTTCTCGCTCATCCTTTGCAATCCGCCCTATGAAAACGGCGGATTCGGAAAGGCCTCGCCCGAAAAGGCGGTCTGCCGCAAGGAGATCTCTCTCACGCTGGAGGAGCTTGCTGCCTGCGCCGCGCGCTGTCTGAAATTCGGCGGACGCCTTGCGCTCATACACCGTGCGGACAGGACGGCGGAGGTGCTCTCCGTCCTCCGCGGGAGGGGGCTCGAACCCAAAAAAATGCAATTTGTCGCCGGAAAGGAGGGGGCAAAGCCCTATGCCGTGCTCATCGCCGCCGTCAAGGGAGGAAGGACGGGGATCGACGTACTGCCGACCGCCGTCAACCGGAAATGATCTATTTTGTCGCAACGCCCATCGGGAATCTGAAAGACATCACCCTCCGCGCCCTCGAGACGCTGAGAAAGGCGGACGTCATCTTCTGCGAGGACACCCGCCATGCCCTCAAACTGCTTTCGGCTTACGAGATCAGAAAGCCTCTCTATTCCTGCCATAAATTCAACGAGCGCGGGGCGGCGGAGCGCATCCTCGCGGCGTCGCGGGAGGGGAAGGAGGTCTGCGTCGTCTCGGATGCCGGCATGCCCGTCGTGTCCGACCCGGGGAGCGTCGTCTGCAACGTCTTAAGGGAGGCGGGTGAAGCGTACACCGTGATCCCGGGCGCATGCGCGTTCGTCTGCGCGCTCGTGCTCTCCGCCATGCCCGCGGACAGGTTCACCTTCCTCGGGTTCCTCCCCGATAAGCAGGGCGCGCGCAGAGCGCTCCTCGGAAAGTACCGCGCCTGCCGGGAGACGCTGGTCTTTCATGCCGCCCCGCAGGACGTCGACCGCTATCTGGCGGATCTGTATGCGGTCTTCGGCGACCGCCCTGCCTGCGCCGTCCGGGAGATCACGAAGATCCACGAGGAGAGCGTCCGCTTCCGCCTTTCGGAGGGGCTCGCGGGCGAGAAACGGGGAGAGTATGTGCTGCTCGTCGGGGGCGCCGAGGAGGAAGAGGACCCGTTTGCCGGGCTCTCCGTGCGGGATCATGTGAAAAAGTACATGGACGAAGGCATGGAGAAGATGGAGGCGCTCAAGCGCGTCGCCCGCGAGCGCGGCGTCCCGAAGAGCGAACTTTATAAGGAGACGCTCGATCTTTGACCCAAGCCCGGAATGTTTTTTCCGCAGAGACAGACGGAAAGCGCGGGGCTCCCCGCGCAGACCGCAGGAACGCTCTCTCGCTTGGCGCCCCTTGAGGGGGAGCTGTCACGAAGTGACTGAGGGAGTGTCATTAGTTGCACAACACCCCTTTCGGCTCACTACGTTCGCCACTTTCCCCTCAAGGGGACAGCAAGGGGTTTCCCCACGTCATTCCGACGACGCCTTCCCCACGTCATTCCGACGACCGAAGGGAGGAGGAATCTCATTTCCGTCACCGCTGCTCCGCCTTTATCCGCCTTCATGGTTTTGAGGCAATAAACAGGAATCCCCTCCGGGACACAGTCCCGAAGGGGATTCCTTATGATAAGGGGGAAAATTATGAGCGATCGGATGCGGACTTTTCCGTCACGCGCTTTGTACCTCTATTATATCGCCCCTTTCCCAAAATGTAAAATATTTTTTCATAAAATTTTCAAAAATATCATTTTTCTATATTTTGTTCATATTTTGTTAAAAAATATCATGATTTTTTCAGCATACTTGATTTTTTTGTTTTTTCAGACAAACAATGTCCGTTTTTCACATAATTCGGCAGAGCCAACATCCCAAAACGACGGCGAGAAAATCGGCGGTCAGGGCGATGAGGACGGGGCGGAGGAGCCGCTTTTTTCGGATACCCGCGAAGTAGACGGCGGAGATGTAGAACACCGTTTCGCTCGAGCCGTAGGCGACGCAGGCGCAGCGCGCGATGTAGCTGTCCGCCCCGTATGCGGAGAAGATCTCCGAGAGGAGGGCGGTCGATCCGCTGCCCGAAAAGGGTTTCAGGAGGACGAGTTTGGAGATCTCGGGCGGGATCCCGAGGAAGCGGAAGGCGGGAGAGAGGACCTTCGTGAGCATCCCCGAGAGCCCGCTCCGCTCGAAGAGCTCGGAGAGCATGAGGATGGCGGCGAGATAGGGGAAGAGGGAGAGGATGAGCGGGACGGCCTCCTTTGCGCCCTCCGTGAAGCAGTCGTAGAGCTTCACCCGCTTGAACAGGGCGTAGGCAAACAGCAAAAGGAAGAGGAGGGGAACGGCGGCGGCGAGGGGGTTCATCGTCTTCTCCTGCGGGTCGCGAGGACGAGCAGCACGCCGGCGCAGGTCGAGAACAGGGTGGCGATCAGCGTGGGGAGGAAGATGTCTGCGGGGGACGCCGATCCCGCGGCGAGGCGGAGGGAGAGGACGGTCGTCGGAAGGAGCTGGAGGCTCGTCGCATTCAGCACGAAGAGCATGTCCGCGCTCTCATATGCGCCCGCCTCGCAGAATTTCCGCACGGCGCGGATGCCGAGAGGGGTCGGCGCGCCGGGGAGCCCGAGCAGATTGGCAGAGAGATTCCCGCTCGCAAGGAAGAGCGCCTCGCGGTCGTCCGAGCGGAAGAGCCTGCGCGCGAGGGGATAGACGAGCCGCGAGAACCTCTCCGCGAGCCCGCACCGCTCGAGCGTCTTGAAAAAGCCGAGCCAAACGCAGTAGACGGCGAGGAGGGAAAGGGAGAGCGTCGCCGCCTTCTGCCCGCCCGCAAGGAGGGCGGAGAGAAAACCGTCGGGATCGCCGAAGAGCAGCAGCGCGCTCCCGAGGAGAAAGATAATGGCAAAAATTCCGTTCACACTTGAGTTTATGAGGGAAGGGGACGGAATATGAAACTTTGTCCCCGCGGAAAGAGGGGGCGGCGGAAACATTTCCCGCAATTTCCTTAAAATTTCCTTGAAACGCTTGAAATTCCCGCGCAGATGGTGTACAATAATCCGTGGATAAATCCGTAAAAATCAGGAGGAGTTTTCAATATGGCAAAAAAGTATTGTTATCTGTTTACCGAGGGCAACGCGAACATGCGCGAGCTTCTCGGCGGCAAGGGCGCGAACCTCGCGGAGATGACCAACATCGGTCTCCCTGTTCCTCAGGGCTTCACGATCTCCACCGAGGCGTGCACGCAGTATTATGAAGACGGCAGACAGATCAATCCCTCGATCCAGGCCGAGATCATGGAGTACATCGACAAGATGGAGCACATCACCGGCAAGAAGTTCGGCGATAAGGAGAACCCTCTGCTCGTCTCCGTCCGTTCGGGCGCGCGCGCTTCCATGCCCGGCATGATGGATACCATCCTCAACCTCGGTCTCAACGAAGAGGTCGTCGAGGTCATCTCGAAGAAGTCGAACAATCCCCGCTGGGCATGGGACTGCTACCGCCGTTTCATCCAGATGTTCTCCGACGTTGTCATGGAAGTCGGCAAGAAATACTTCGAGAAGCTCATCGACGAGATGAAGAAAAAGAAGGGCGTCACGCAGGACGTCGAGCTCGACGCGGACGACCTCAGGACGCTCGCACAGCAGTTCAAGGCGGAATACAAGTCGAAGATCGGCAAGGACTTCCCTTCCGATCCCAAGGAACAGCTCTTCGAGGCGATCAAGGCGGTCTTCCGTTCGTGGGACAACCCCCGCGCGAACGTCTACCGTATGGATCACGACATTCCCTACAGCTGGGGCACTGCCGTCAACGTCCAGATGATGGCATTCGGCAACATGGGCGACAACTGCGGCACGGGCGTTGCATTCACCCGTAACCCCGCAACGGGCGAGAAGGGGCTCATGGGCGAGTTCCTCACGAACGCACAGGGCGAAGACGTCGTCGCCGGCGTCCGCACCCCCATGCCTATCTCCAAGATGGCGGAGGTCTTCCCCGACGTCTACAAGCAGTTCCAGGAAGTCTGCCGCATCCTCGAATCGCACTACCGCGATATGCAGGATATGGAGTTCACCGTCGAGAACGAAAAACTCTACATGCTCCAGACCCGTAACGGCAAGCGCACGGCGGCGGCTGCGATCAAGATCGCATGCGACCTCATCGACGAGGGCATGATCACCGAGCAGGAAGCGCTC
>CANPZH010000057.1 GCA_947589335.1 uncultured Clostridia bacterium
GACAGGACGTCCATCTGCTCGACGGGGACGTACAGCGTGTCGCCGTCCTTGTATTCGAGCGCGATGTATTCCTTCGTCCCGTCGGTGGTCTCGATCTTTTTGGTCCCCGTGATCCTGCCGACGCCGTACGTCTCGTGGACGGCATAGTCCCCCACTTCGGGGGCGAGGAAGAGGTCGCCGCGCCGCTTTTTCACTCTGCGCGCGCCCGCGCTCTTCAGGAACAGGTCCCCCGTCCCCACGACGGCGAGCTTGCACTCATGCAGAAGAAAGCCGTGTTCCAGGCTCTCGCCGAGCACGGCGATCCCCTTGAAATCCTCCAGAGCGGCGGGAAGAGGCGAAACGGTAAAACCGTTCTCGCCGAGATCGCTCCCGAGCTTTTCCGCCCGCTCCCCGCTGCCGCACCAGAGCATGACGCGGTATCCCGTCTTCTGCCATGCCGCAAGGTCGACATGGAGATCGGGCAGGGAATTGAGGTATTTCCGCGCGGGCGTTGAAGTGAAATTGCGGATCTTGAGGGGGCTGAAAAAGAAGGTCTCCCCCATGAACGTCTGCAGGGCGAGGTTGCGGAAGGAGGGAATGTTCGAGAGAAAATCTTCCCGCTCGACATACTGGCGGGCGGAAAAGCGCATGACCTCCCCGCCCTCGTAGAGCTGGGCAAGCCGCTCGGCATGTTCCTTGTAGAGCCCGTCCAGCTTGTCGCGGATGAGCTTGCACTCGTCGAAGACGAGAAGGGTCTCCTCGTCCAAGACGGAAAAGAGATCGCAGGAATTTTCGAGCAGCGGCAGGATGAACCCCGAGGAAAGCCCTCCCGAGACGATCTCGTCCGCGATCGCGCTGAGACGGGTGAACGCCGCGGAGCCGGGGGCGTGCTTCACCTCCGACCGGAGCGTCCTCTCCACCTCCTCTTTGTCCGCGTCCGTCGGAAAGACGTCCGTCGCCGCGACGATGTCTATCCTCCGCACCTGCGGAAGACGTTCGGCGGTCACCTCGTCGTACGGTTTGATCGCCTCCGCCTCGTCGCCGAAAAAGTCCACGCGCACGGGGTGCTCGCAGTTGACGGGATAGATGTCGAGGATGTCCCCGCGCAGAGCGAACGTCCCCTTTGCCTCCACTTCGTATTCGCGCGAATAGCCCATCTTCACGAGCGTCTGCACGAGGACGCCGAGATCGGTCTCCTTGCCGACTTCGACCGTCACCGCTTTGATCCTGCGGGGAATGATCTGGATCGCCGCCTCCACGTCCGCGACGAGCACGTCCGCGCCGTTCTGCCACTCCCAGAGGGCACAGATGCGGCGGAAGAGCGCGTCTTTGGAGAGCGCCTTGCGGTAGGTGAGCACCTCGTCTTTGGCGGTGAGCAGGGCGACCTTCTTGCCCGAGAGCGCGGCAATGGCGTCCGCCGCCCTCTTTGCGGTGAGCGCGTCCGCCGTGAAATAGACGAGCGGACGGCGGACCAGAGAGGCGATGAGATATTTATGGGCGTCGGACACGCCGAATACGGCAGTCGGGACGCCGTTTGCGACGTCCCTGCCGAGCAGCGGGTATTCCCCGCCCAAATTGTCGAACGAGAAGAAATCTTTCATCCGTTATAGCGGGTCATGACGGCGTCGAAATTTTCTCCCCGCGCAAGGGAGACCGCCGCTTCCGCCGCGCGCTTGCATGCCTCGGTGAAGAGCGCGTAGTCGTCCTTCCGCACCTCGGAGAGGACGTAGTCGATGAGGGGGATATTGACCTCGGGATCGCGGATGCCGATGCGCACGCGGGCGAACTCCGAATAGCCGAGCTCCGCGATGACCGACCGCATGCCGTTGTGCGTGCCCGCGCTCCCGGAGGGACGGACGCGGACGTGCCCCTTCGGAAGATCGTAGTCGTCGTAGATGACGACGAGCTCCGAGGGAGAGATCTTATATTTTGCGACGAGCTGCCTGACCGCCCTGCCCGACGCGTTCATGTAGGTGACGGGACGGGCGACGATCACCTTCTCGCCCGCAAGATAGCCCTCTGCGACGCTCGCCTCGCATTCCTTTTTGCGGAACTTCGCGCCGAGGAGCTCCGCGCAGTCCCCCGCGGCGAGGAAGCCCATATTATGAAAGGTCTTTTCGTACTTTTTCTCGGGATTGCCGAGCCCGACGATCAAAAACATACATGCTCCTTATTTCGGTAAAAGCCGCCCGCGGGCGATCTGCCCGCGGGCGGCCGGATTCAACGGATCTCAGTCGTAGATCTTGCTCATCGGCTTGTCGAGATAGACGTTCTCGATCGCCGCCGCCCATATTTCCGCCGTCGAGAGGATCTTCATCTTCGGCAGACGCTTCTCCTCCGGGAGGAGGATGGTGTCGAGCATGACCAGCTCGCCGATCGCGGACTTTTCCAACCGCTCGATCGCAGGCCCGGAGAGCACCGCATGCGTGCAGCATGCCTTGATCTCCTTCGCGCCGGCGTCTACGAGCGCCTCCGCGCCCTGCACGATCGTTCCCGCCGTGTCGATCATGTCGTCCACGAGCAGGCACCGCTTGCCCTCGACGTTGCCGATGATGTTCATGACCTCCATCACGTTCGCCCGCGGGCGGCGCTTGTCGATGATCGCAAGGGGGCAGCCGAGCCGCTCTGCGACCTTGCGCGAGCGGGTGACCGAACCGATGTCTGGCGAGACGACGATGAAATCGTCTCCCAGCTTATCCGCATAATAATTATAGAGCGTGGGACCGCCCAAAAGGTTATCCACGGGGATGTCGAAAAAGCCTTGGATCTGCGCGGCGTGCAGGTCCATCGTCAAGACCCTGTCCGCCCCGGCAGAGGTCAGAAGATCGGCGACGAGCTTTGCCGTGATCGGGTCTCTCGAGCGCGCCTTCCTGTCCTGCCGCGCATAGCCGAAGTAGGGCATGACCGCCGTCACTCTGCCCGCCGAAGCCCGCTTCGCCGCGTCGATCATGATGAGAAGTTCCATCAGATTGTCGTTGACGGGAGCAGAGGTGGACTGGATGATGAAGAGGTCTCTGCCGCGGACCGTCTCGCCGATGTGGACGTTCGTCTCTCCGTCTGAAAACTTCGAGACTTCCACTTCGCCGAGCGTCGTATTCAGTTTTCTCGCGATCGCCTCCGCAAGGGGGCGGTTGGAGTTGCCGGCGAACAGTTTGATTTCATTACCGTGTGTGATCATGAAAATTTTCCTCTGTCGTTTTCGCATTCCTATTGTATCTTTTTTTCCGCCGCAAGTCAAACGTTTGACGCCGCTTTTTCGAATTTGCCCCGCCGCCCGTTTTGAAAATTCAAAGACAAATTCAAGCGGCTCCCGCACGAACTCCCCTCCCCGTCCGTTATATAATATAGGAAAGCGAGG
Source organism: uncultured Clostridia bacterium (assembly GCA_947589335.1). Taxonomy (GTDB): domain Bacteria; phylum Bacillota; class Clostridia; order Christensenellales; family Borkfalkiaceae; genus Gallimonas. The sequence goes on from CANPZH010000057.1 coordinate 3,338, forward strand.
AAGAAGCTATGATCGAACTCATTCATGTGGATAAAACTTACGGAGAGGGCTCCAATGCGGTGGAGGCGCTCAAAGACGTCTCCATCACGATCGAAGACGGAAAGTTCACCGCCATTCTCGGCAAGAGCGGCAGCGGGAAGTCTACGCTCATGAACATCATCGGCGCGCTCGACTCCCCCACGCGCGGGAAAGTGATCTCGGGCGGGCTCGACCTGACCGCGATGAGCGAAAAGGAACTCGCGGCGTACCGCAACCGCTCGACGGGGTTCGTCTTCCAGTCCTTCTATCTCGAACCCGCCTTCACCGTGCTCGAGAACGTCGCCATGCCGCTCACGATCGCGGGCGTTGCGAGGCGGGAGCGGGAGGAAAGGGCGCGGAAGATCCTCATCGAGCTCGGGCTCGAAGACAAGATCCCGAGAAAGGCGAACGAACTCTCCGGCGGGCAGAAACAGCGCGTCTCCATCGCCCGCGCGCTCGTCCATGACCCCGACATCGTGCTCGCCGACGAGCCGACGGGCAACCTCGACTCGGCGAACGGCAGGGAGGTCATGAAACTGCTGAGGCGCATTTCGGAGTCCGGGAAGAGCGTCGTGCTCGTCACCCACAACTCGGAGGACGCGAAAAACGCGGACTGCTTCATCCGCCTTGCGGACGGATGCGTCCTTCCCGACGGAGAGGTGCCGCTCTCATGAAATTCAAAGATACCCTGCGCATTGCGCTCCACAACCTGCGGCTCAACCTGAGCAGATCGGTCCTGACGGCGGTCATCGTGGCGCTCGTCTCGGCGCTCGTGATGTCTCTTCTGCTCATCGGCATCGCCTTCCCGCAGAACCGCGACGAATACGGCAAGCTCATCATCCGCCGCGAGGGCGCCGCCTATACGCTGTACGACGAGATCCTCCGCGGACATTCCCTGACGACCTGGGAACCCCTCACCGACGGAGAATACGACTTTCTCCGCGAAAGCGCGGCCCGCCACGGCCTTGCCGTCACCGACGGGAAGATGGTGTACACCGCTTCCGGGATCTCCCTGCACGCCGTCTACGGGAGCCGCCTTTCCGATCTGCCCGAAAACAAGCTGGATTGGCTCCCCCTCTCCACTCCCCTCTCCCGCTTCGACCTCAAGGAGCTCCGCTATCAAAATGTGCCCGAGGACTTCGTGGTCTCCGGGCGGATGTGGACGGAGGAGGACGGGACGGAGCCGCTCGTCTGGGTCAACCGCACGATCGCCGAGACGAACGGGATCGGGGCGGGAGATCCCGTCGTCTTCTACACCTATCTCCGCGGCTCGCGGGACGAGATCGCTCCCTATCCCGCCGAGTACACCGTCGCGGGGATCTACGATCCCTCCGTCCTCGACAGTGCCGTCCGCTCCTTTTACAGCGTAGACTTCTTCATGGGCTACGACGGGTTCAGGGCGCGGATCCCCGAGGACGCGCAATACCGCTGGACGAGAGAGGTCGACTATCTCTGCTATCCGCCGACGGACGACTACTCCTACGGCGCGCTCTCGCGGGAGATCGAAAGCTTCCTCGAAGAGGTCAACGGACAGCTCGGAAAGGTCGCAGCCCTCTACAACGAACGGCTCCTGAGCGTGAGCCGCTTCCGCAACGAGCACATCGACGAGTTCCAGATCGTCAACCAGATCAACCTCATCGTAGTCGGGATCTCGCTGATGCTCTCCTTCATCGTCCTTCTGCTCTGCATCGGGAGCGTGGCGAACACCGTCGTCATCTCGGTGGACAGGAACAAAAAATTTTTGGGGCTTCTGAAGGCGCTCGGGCTCACGGCGGGAGGGATCAGGAGGATCGTCCTCACCGAGATCTTTCTGCTCATCCTGATCGGGATATTGCCGGGCGTCGGGCTTCTGTTCGCCGTGAGCGGAGGGCTCCGCGCCGCCGTGGAGATGCTCTTTTCTCTCCTCTATTCCTCGGTCGCCGTGCACTACACCGTCTCGCTCGCAGTCCCCTTCTGGCTGCCTGTAGCGACCGCCCTATTCTTCTTCCTGTTCGCCTATCTCTTCTCGCGCAAGAGCATGTCGAAGATCGTGGGACAGGACGCGATCCGCACGCTCGGGGAGGTCTCCTGACATGTTGAAACAAGACTATTTCCGTCTCGGGAGGCTCTCGCTGAAGAGCCGCAAAAAGTCGACGAGGAACACCGTCCTCGGCGTCTCGCTCGGGCTGATCCTGCTCATCCCCGTCATCTTTTTCTCCCTCTCCTTCTACGCCGCTCTCAGCGGGGCGATCAACGAAAAGAGGTCCTTTTTGACCCTCACCGTCCCCGTCGGGGCGGAGGAGGAGAGCAGTTCCTCCGTCGCGGGAGGATTCACCTTCGGACGGGAGGACGCCCGCCTCTTTGCGCAGCAGGACATCGAACAGATCGACTATTCCGAATATTACTATTCAAACGGCGGCGACTTCCGCTCGACCAACCGCTACTCCCTGTCCATCGGGGACAAGGAGATGCAGAGGAGGAACATCGAGGTCGCCTTCACCGCCGCCGAAGAGGCGTTCGGCTACGGCAGCAGCAACGGGCAGTCCGCGGGGAAGATCAAGGTGATCGACCTCGGACGGGGCAGCGGGATCATCCCCGAAAGCTATGCCGACGATCTCGAGAAGGAGGGCGCGGAAGTCCTCCTCGCGGGACGGGCTCCGGGAAAGGACGCGCGCGGGGAGATCGCGATCTCCGAGCGCTATGCCCGCCTCTTTTTCGGGGAAAACCCCGGGAGGGCGGTCGGGCAGAAGCTCACCCTCACCGGCAAGGGAAAGTTCGAGACGTTCGGCGGCAAGGGCGTGCCCCAGACGGGCTACTACCGCGACAACGACGCCGATCCTTCGAACGCGCCCGTCTATGCCGGCACGGACTCCGAGCCCGAATTCTCCGTCGACGTCCTCAAGGATTTCACCGTCGTCGGCGTGATCTCGGAATCTTACTATGCACTCAACAGCATCACCGCCTACGACGCCCATCTGTGGATCTCCCGCGCCTCCGTCTATGAAGACGGGGACGAGCTTCCGAAGTATCTTCCCGCGCTCACCCGCAGACAGGTCGCAGACGCAAACGGCCAGCCGCGGTATTGCCAGGTCGTCACCTACCCCGAAGAGATCTCCGTCCTCGAACAGAAAGCGGCAGAGGAGGGCATGTTCTTCCCCGCCGTCCCCGTGTTCACCTTCTCTTCCCTTCGCAGTTTCGATACGGCGGTCTTCCCGCTCACGTTCGTAAAGCCCGTCGAGATGCAGACGATCCAATGCACGAGCTTCCGCGCGGCGAACTCCCTTGCGAACACGATGAACGACTGCTACAGCGAGGCGACGGGCGTGGAGGGCTATTCCTACATCGGCGTCTTTGCGGCGTCCTCGGGATTCAGCCGCTTCCAGCTCATCTACAACATCGGGAACTTCATCACCGCCGCCCTGTACATCGTCGGCGGGGTGATCCTCTTCTCCACCCTCCTCAACCTCTACAACTCCATCCACTATTCCGTGCAGGTCCGCAAAAACTACCTCGGCATGATGCGTGCCATCGGCGCCCGTCCGGGTCTGCTGCCCAAGCTCTACTTCGTGGAGATGATCCTCATCTTCTTGATGAGCCTGCTCTGGGCGATCCCCCTCTCCGCGCTCCTCTCCTGGGCGATCAAATACATCGTCGCCTCCTACTTCGCGCGGACGGTCTCCGACGGGCTGACCGTCGCAGATCTTTTGGGCGTCTCCCTCGATCTCAACTATCTCTACTACTTCGCGGCGCTCGGGATCGTCTGCGCGCTCATTCTGCTCGTTGCGACGGTCTATACGCTCGCCGCCTGCCGAAAACTTTCAAGAGACGGCATTACGGAGATCCTCGCCGACGAAAAATGATGCCGGCATAGGATAAGGCGCGGAAGGGCGGCGGCAAACTTTGCCGCCGCCTTTCCGCGCCTCCCTGCGCAACAGAGCGCTCATTTCTTTTTCTTGGCTCTCTCCCGCGCGCGCATTTCCGTAAAGAAGGAAGTGAGCACCTCCGCGCACTCCTCTTTGAGGACGCCCCCCGTCACCTCGACGGTGTGATTCAGCAGATTCGCGTTTGCAAGCTCGTCCGTGAGGCTCCTGCCCTTCTGCTCGTATGCGCCGAAGTACACGCTGCCGATCCTCGCATTCAAAACGGCGCCCATGCACATCGGGCAGGGCTCGAGGGTGACGTAGAGCTCCGCCCCCGGCAGCCGCCAGCTGTGCAGCTTTCTGCATGCGCGGTCGATCGCGCGGATCTCGGCGTGCTGGGTCGCCCGCTGCAGCCGCGTGCGCAGGTTGTATCCTCTCCCGATGATCTTCCCGCCGAGAACGACCACCGCGCCGATAGGGACCTCCCCCTTTCTCTTTGCCTTTTCCGCAAGGCGGATCGCCTCGCGCATATACTTTTCGTCCATACGCTTTTCAATATCCTTCCGTCAGCGCGCGCAAAGCGTCCCCGTTCCGTTTCACGAGCTCCTCAAGTCTCTCCCTGCCGATGGGATGCTTCCAGCCCTCTCCGCCGGTTTCCACCGTAAAGGCGGGGATCTTTTTCTTCTCGATACACCAATCTTTGTAGCCGCCCGCGGAGCGCTTTGCCTCTCTCAGCGGGTATCCCGTGCTCTCGCTCAATCTCTTCGCGAGCCGCAGATCCCGCGCCGCACGGAGCGGAGGCTGGCGGAACCGCCAATAGATCTCCTCCCCCTTCGTGTGCCAGCTCACGGTGAAATCGGGCGCGGCGGCCTCGGTGAACTCCTTCAGGGCACGGCTCTCGGGGGCGGAAAAGGGATATTCCCCGATGTAATTCGCGGGAGCGGGCGTGCGCAGATTCTCCGCGCCCGTCCCCCACGCCGCATCGAAATTGACGTTGAGGTCGACCCCCTCGGCGTTCGCCTTCCAGAGCGAAAAATCCTCGCTCCCGTTGAGCTTTCCGAGAAATTCCCGCCGCCCTCCGGAGACGGAAGAGAGCCCGGTTTCGGAGAGGAGCGCGCCGTCGGGATTGGTGAGCGGCAGCACCCACACGCCGCCGCGGCGGCACCCGCGGGACAGATGTTCGAGGGCGAGGAGGGCGGTGATCCATTCCCGCCCGTGGATCGCCGCCTGCGAGATCCCGAGCGGCGCCGAAGGCTCCCCGATCAGCATCGCAAAGAGCGCCCTGCCCTCCGCGCTTTTGCCGTAGATCCGTTTGGTTCCGCGGAAACGTTCGTAATATGCGCGCACTTCTTCATAGACATTCACAGCCCATTCTATGCCGCGGCATGCGCTATTTGTGGTATTCCGCGCCGGCGTTGATCATGAACGCGCGGTAGACCTGTTCGAGCAGGATCACGCGCATGAGCTGGTGGGGAAAGGTCATCTCCGAGAAGGAGAGAAGGTCTCCCGCCGCCGCTTTCACCCGCCCGTCGAGCCCGCAGGAGGAGCCGATGACGAAGGTGATCTCCTCTCCGCGGTCGATGAGGGACTTCATCTCGGCGGCGAACCGTTCGGAGGAACGCGCCCTCCCCTCGACGGCGAGCGCGATCACCGTTCCCCTGCATGCGCGCAGGATCTCCTCCGCCTCCTCCTTGGGAGACGCGCGCTCGGGCAGCTCCTTCACCTCCGCACGGCAGAAGCGGGACAGCCGCTTGAGATATTCCGCGCATGCCTCGCGCAGATAGGATTCCTTGAGTTTTCCGACGCAGACGAAGGTGACTTTAACCATGGACGAACCCCATTACGAGAACGGCGATCCACTCTGCGGCGCAGATCAGGATCCCTCCCCCCGCCGCT
>CANPZH010000058.1 GCA_947589335.1 uncultured Clostridia bacterium
GTCGAGCTTGGTGAGGACGATCCCGTCGAGATCCACCGCCTCGTCGAATACCCGCGCCTGGTTGACGGCGTTCTGCCCCGTCGTGGCGTCGAGGACCAGAAATTTATAGAACGCCGCCTCGGGATATTCCCTGCGGACGACCCTGTCCATCTTTTCGAGCTCCTTCATCAGGTTCTCCTTGACGTGGAGCCGCCCCGCCGTGTCGATGAGGAGGACGTCTGTCCCCCGCGCCTTTGCCGAGGAGACCGCGTCGAAGACGACGGCGGAGGGATCGCTCCCCTCCTCGTGCTTGACGATACGCGCCTTGGAGCGGTCTGCCCAGACGTTCAGCTGGTCGATCGCCGCCGCGCGGAAGGTATCCGCCGCCGCGACGGTGACCGTCTTCCTCTGCGCGGCAAACCACCCCGCGATCTTGCCGATCGTCGTCGTCTTGCCCACGCCGTTCACGCCCACGAACATCATCACGCAGGGATATTTCAGCTCGGGCACGGGCGCCTCGTTCAGCGTATCCTCCAGAATGTCTTTGAGGAGATCGGTGACGAACTGTTCGTCTTTCATCTTGTTGCCGATCGCCTCCTCCCGCACCTGTCCGACGACGTCCTCCGCGGTCGCCACGCCGACGTCCGAGGAGATGAGGATCTCCTCGAGCTCCTCATAGAAGGCGTCTCCGAGCTTGTCCTTCAAAAAGAGCTGGCGCATCTTTGCCGCGACGCCGTCCCGCGTCTTTTTCAAGGCGTTTCTGATCTTTCCGAAAAAACCCATATTCCCTCCTTCCGCTATGCGATGACGGTGTCGCCGCCGAGACGGGATTCGACTTCGGAGAGCTTGACCGAGACGATCTTGGAAACGCCCTTCTCCTCCATCGTCACGCCGAACAGCGTATCCGCCTGCGTCATCGTCGGCTTGCGGTGGGTGATGACGATGAACTGCGTCTCCTTGGAGAACTTCTTTAAGTAATTCGCGAAACGGTCGACGTTCGCCTCGTCGAGCGCGGCCTCGATCTCGTCGAGGATGCAGAAGGGCATGGGACGGGACTTGAGGATGGCGAAGAGGATCGCGATCGCCGTGAACGCGCGCTCGCCGCCCGAGAGCAGGGAGATCTTCGACAATTTCTTCCCGGGCGGACTGACGATGATCTCGACGCCCGCGTCCAAAGGATCGGTGCAATTCTCGTAGTCGAGCTGCATCTCCGCCCTGCCGCCGCCGAAGAGCTCCTTGAAGATGTGCGAGAAGTTCGTGTTGATCTCGCGGAATCCGTCGTCGAACTGCTTCTGCATGTTCGTCTTGAGGTCGGCAAGGACGGCGCCGAGGTCTGCGATCCCCTTGTCGAGGTCGTCCTTCTGCGTCTGCATCTCCGTGTAGCGCGCGAAGAGGTTGTCGTAGTCCTCCTCCGCGTTCTGGTTGACGGGGCCGAGCGCGCCGATCTTGTGGCGCAGGCTGTTGATGTTCGCCGCCGCCGAGGAGAGATCGTAACCGGGATCGCGCAGCTGCGCGGCGGTCTCGAGGGTGAGCCCGTACGCCTCGTCGATGCGCTGTTTCATGTTTTCGAGACTGACCTCCGCCTTGGAGATCTCCAGCTCGCTCGCGTGCTTTTTGTCGCTCAGGTTCTGCTGTTCGGCAAGGAGCGCGCGCTTCTTATCCGAGAGCGCCGTCTGCTTTTCGCCCACGGCGCGCTTTTCCTCTTCGATGCGGGAGATGTTCCCGCGGATGGACGCGACCGCCTTCTGCTCCTCCTCCGTGAGGGCGACTTTCTCCTCGTCCTGCTTGAGCTGGCGGATGAGGATCTCCGTCTGCGCGATCTCGGTGTGCGTCTCGTCCACCTTCTTCAGAAGGTCCCGCTTCTCGGCCTCGAGCCGCTGCGCGCCCTCCTCTTCGGCGGCGATCGAGGAGGTGAGCGTCGCGCTCTCGACCCGCAGCGACTGCAGTTCGGCGGCGATCGCCTCCCGCTCCTCCTTGAGCTTGCCCGACTGTTCCGCCCGCGCCGCCGCTTCCGCAGCCGCCTCCGTGCGGATCTTGTTCAGAATGTCCTCGCTCTCGGAGGAGGAGAGCACCTCGCTCTCGAGGTCGCCGACCCGCTTTTCCAGCCGCTCCAGGAGCCCGTTATATTCGTTCAGATCTCTCTCGGCGTCCGCGATGAGATCGGAAAGGGCGAGCTCCCGCTGTGCGAGCGCGGCGAAAGACGCCGTCTCCTCCTGCACTTTCACGCGGAACTGTTCGTACTCCCGCTCCGTCTCTTCCCGCGCACGCTCGCTCTCCTCGATCGCCTGCGCGAGCTTCTTCGCGAGCGCCTCCTTGCGCTTGATCCCCTCTTCGCACTCCTTGATGTGCCGCTCTCCCGCGAGCAGATTGCCGCTCTCCCTGCGCTTGCTGCCGCCCGTCATGGCGCCGCTCGTGGCGATGATGTCGCCGTCGAGGGTGACGATGCGGAAACTGCGCGGATATTTCTTCGCGATCGACGTCGCATTGCCGATCGAATCGCAGATCAGGGTGTTCCCGAGCAGATTTTTGATGACGTTATCGTAATATGCGTCGTAACGCACGAGTTCGTCGGCGAGCCCGAGCGCTCCCCGCTCGTGCAGCGCGCGGTGGATCTCCCCGCTGTTCGCATGGGGACGCATCGCCGAAACGGGCAGGAAGGTCACGACGCCGCCGCCCGTCTTTTTGAGATATTCGATGAGGAAACGCGCGTCGTCCGCGCTCGCGGTGACGAGGTTCTGCATGGCGCCGCCGAAGGCGGTCTCGATCGCGACCTCAAACCGTTGGTCGGTCGAGACGATGTCTGCGATCGCGCCTTTTATCTTGCTCCCGAGCTCGGGATTCTTCTGCGCCGTGAGCTGAAGCCCCCGCACGGAATCGCGGTAACCGTCGAAACGGTTCTTGAGGTTGCGGTACAATTCGAGGTTGTTTTTGAGATTGGCGATGGAGGTGTTGCAGTCGATGAGCTCCTGCGAGAGCTTCTGCCCCGAGCGGGCGAGCTCGCCGAGGTTCTCCTGGATCTCCGCCTCCTGCGCCGGTTTGCCGTTCAAAAAGTCCTCCGCCGCCTTCTTTTCCGTGCGGCATTCCGCAAGCCGTTTGGAGTACTCCTCCTTGCGCTCCTCCGCCTTGCCGATCGCCGCGCGCACTTCGCCGATGCGCTCGCTCGCCGCGTCTTTGCGTGCGGAGAGGCTCCCGACGTTCGCGCGCACGTCCGCAAGATTCTCGACGGAGGAGATCTCGCTCAGACGCTGTTCGTCGGAGAGCTGTTCATAGCGGAGCAGACGGGCGTCCGTCTCCTGCAATTTTTGGGAGAGCTCGGTGCAGCGCTTTTCGACCGCGACCGCGCGCTTCTGCGCCTCCTCCCTCTTTTTGAGCCCCTGCGCGTTCAGAACGTCGATCTCCTTCGTTCTGCGGAGGGAATATTCCACATCCTCCGTCGCCGCCGACAGGCGCCGCTTGTAGGAGGAGATGCGCTCGCCGATGAGCCGCGCCTCGCCGCTCTTGTGCTCCAGCCCCACTTCGAACACGCGGAGCTTCTCGTTGAGCGTGCGGAGCTCTTCGTCCGAAGAGGCGATCTTCTCCCGCGCCTCCGCCTCCCCGGCGTCGACGACGGAGAGCTCGTCTTCAATGTCCTGCAATCTTCCGGACGCCTCGGCGATCCGCACGCGGTGCTTCTGCGTCTCCTGTTCGAAATTTTCCACGCGCGCGAGGTAGGTGTTGACCTCCTCGTATTTGAGCTGCGAGGAATATTCGCGGTACTTCTTTGCCGTCTCCGCCTGTTTTTCGAGGGGTTTGAGCTGCTTCTCCGCCTCGTCCATGCGCTGGACGAAGACGGTAAGGTTCTCCTTCGCGTTCTCGAGCTTGCGCTCGATCTCCCCCCGCTGGGCCTTGAATTTCATCACGCCCGTCGCCTCTTCGAAGACGGCGCGGCGGTCTTCGGGCTTGGCGTTCATGATCTGTTCGACCCTGCCCTGCCCGATGATCGAATAGCCCTCCTTGCCGATGCCCACGCCGTGGAGCAGGGCGACGATGTCCTTCAGGCGGCAGGGCTGTTTGTTGAGCAGATATTCGCTCTCGCCCGAGCGGTACAGCCGCCTCGTCATGGCGACTTCGTCGTACTCGATGTCGAACAGACGCTTGGCGTTGTCGAAGACGAGGGTCACCTCGCAGTAGGAGAGCGCGCGGCGCTCCTGCGTGCCGTTGAAGATGACGTCTTGCATGTTGGTGCCGCGGAGGGTCTTTGCCGACTGCTCGCCGAGCACCCACCGCACCGCGTCCGCAACGTTCGATTTGCCGCAGCCGTTCGGCCCGACGATACAGGTGACGCCTTCGTCGAATCTGATCGTGGTCTTGTCCGCGAAGGACTTGAACCCCGCAAGCTGGATCTCTTTGAAATTCATGCCTTGTTCTCCGTGAAAATCGCAAGCAGCGCCTTTGCCGCTTCCGTCTCTGCCGCCTTCTTGCTCGCGCCCCTGCCGCTCGCCTCCCGCCCGAGCGCGGAGACGGTGCAGACGTAGCCGCCCTCCCCCTCCGAAGAGAGATAGACGGGCGTCGTTCTGGCGCGTTCCTGCACATATTCCTGCAGGAGGGATTTATAATTTTCCGTCTCGGTGAAGGTGAGGAAACGTCCCAAAAATTCGCGGGCGGGCTCCATGCCGCCGTCGAGGTAGATCCCGCCGAGCACCGCCTCGAAGAGGTTGCTCGCCGTCTTCCCGCCGATGTTGCTCTCCCCGCCCGAATAGCGCATGAACCGCTTCAGCCCCGCCCGCTCGCACGCCGCCTCCAGCGCGGACTGGGAGACGAACTGCTGGCGGAGCCCCGTCAGTGCGCCCTCGTCGGCGCGGGTGCCGCGGAAGAGCTCCTCCGTGACGATGAGCTCGAGCACGGCGTCGCCCAAAAACTCCAGCCGCTCGTTGTCCTCGCCGCCGTAGGCGTTGGACCACGACTTGTGGGTGAGGCAGACCGCGAGCAGTTCCCTGTCGCGGAAGGAATAGCCGATCGCCCGCATCGCCCCCGAAAGGACGTCTTCCCCGAAGGGCTTAAAGTTACTCATTCGTCTCTCCGAAGTCGAGCACGGAGAGTTCCCGCTCGATTGACGCAATGAGGCCGCCGCGGCAGGCGTCCACCGCCTGAACGACGGACGGACAGATGCTGTCTGCCTTGGAGCTGCCGTGCGTCTTGATGACCACCTTCTTGAGCCCGAGGAAGACCGATCCGCCGAGCTTTGCATAGTCGAGCATGCTCTTAAGTTTTCCGATCTGTTTCTTGGCGCACAGATAGGCGAGCTTGCTGCCGAAAGAGCGTTTGAATTCCTGTTTGAGGACGGAAGAGACCGTCTTCCCGCAGCCCTCGATCGACTTGAGGGCGATGTTCCCCGAGAACCCGTCCGAGACGGCGATGTCGACGTCTCCGTACATGATGTCTCTGCCCTCGATGTTGCCTGTAAAGCGGATCGAAGGGATCTGTTTGAGCAGGGCGTACGCCTCCTGATGGAGAGGATCGCCCTTGTGCTCCTCGGTGCCGTTGGTGAGAAGCCCCACTTTCGGCTCCTTCATGCCGAAGGCGGCCTTCCCGTAGGCGCTCGCCATCACGCCGAACTGGGCGAGATAGGCGGGCTTGCACTCCGCATTCGCGCCGCAGTCGCACAGAAGCGTGCGGGTGCCGCGGGAATTGGGGATCCCGGGGCAGAGCGCGGGGCGGAGGACGCCCTTGATCCGCCCGATCAGCATGATGCCGCCCGTGAGCACCGCGCCCGTCGAGCCTGCGGAGACGAATCCGCCGACGTCCCCGTCCTCCTTGAGCATGGTCAGCCCGACGACGAGGGAGCTGTCTTTCTTCCTGCGGATCGCGCTCGTGGGGACGTCGTCGTTCGTGATGACCTCCGTGCAGTGCACGACCTCCACGCGGGCTTTGTCGTACTTGTATTTCGCAAGTTCGGCGCCTATCGCCTTCTCATCGCCCGTGAGTACGACCTTGAAATCTGCCCGCTCTTTCAGCGCCGCGACGGCGCCCTTTACGATCTCGCCGGGGGCGTTGTCCCCGCCCATGGCGTCTACGACAATTTTCAACATGATTTTTTCTCCTTGCCCGCCCGTTGCGGGGATCCATAGCCATTATACCATTTTTCGGCGAAAATGACAAATAAATAAACCCCCTTTCCGAAAAAAGGGGGACGTCCGTTATTTGCGTTCGACGGTGAGATCGCAGACATAGTCGCCGAGCCGTGCGACCGCACCCGAGATCCTCTTCCCGATCTCTCCGTCTTCGAGCGGGCAATCGTAGGGAACGCCGACCTCGAACACGAGCTTTGTCTTCGCCCCGCGGACGAGGCGGAAATCGTGGACGTCGAGCCCCGCATACAGCTTGCAGAGCTCCTCCTCCACCGCTCCCTTCAGCCGCTCCGCCTCCCCGTCGCCGAGGACGACCGGGTCGCAGTGCGCGGTCAGATCCACGCCGAGACGCTCCCGCGCCTCCCGCTCGACGGCGTCGGCGATCTCATGCGCGGCCACCGAGGAGAGCGCGGCGTCCAGCTCGATATGCACGGTCGCAAAAATGCGGCTCTTGCCGTAAGAATAGACGCGCAGATCGTGCAGCCCGAGCGCGCCTTCCCGTGCGCACACGAGCGCCTTCAGCGCGGCGACGAGCGCGGGATCGGGCGCCTTGCCGAGCAGGGACGAACTCGCCTCCTTGAGCAATTTCACCCCCTGTGAGGCGATGAACAGGGAGAGCAGGATCCCCGCGACGCCGTCGGCGGGAAACCCCGTCTGTTGAGTGACGAGCGCACCCGCGGCGGCAGCGAGGGTCGCAAGACAGTCGCATGCGCTGTCCACGGAGGCGGCTCTCAGGGAATCCGAATCCGCGCGGGCCGCCGCATGGCGATAGAGGAAAAACAGGAAGAGTTTTGCCGCAACGGAGACGGCAAGGACAAGGTAGACCCATAGATCCTGCTCTGCCCGCGCTCCGAGGAAAAAACTTTCGACGGAGTCCTTCAAAAGCGTGACGGAAAGGGCGAGGATGAGACAGGCGATGCAGAGGGAGGCGATGTATTCGGTGCGCTGATGCCCGTAAGGGTGCTCGCGGTCGGCGGGCTTCCCCGAGAGACGCAGCGCAACCAACACGACGGCACAGCTCCCGCAGTCGGACAGATTGTTGAGCCCGTCCGCAAAGACTGCGATGAGCCCCGTCAGAAATCCCGCCGCGATCTTCGCCCCCGCGAGCAGGAGGTTGATTGTGAGCCCGGCGGCCGCTGCCGCCGTCCCGATCCCTCGCTTCTTTGCTTGCATACTATCATTATATCCGAATGTATGCGGACTGTCAACCCGTGCAAAATGTCCCGAAGGGTATAATCGGGCAGAAAGAGGGCGAAACTTAATGCACGGTGGGCAAACGGTCTCCCTTCTACATATAATAGTAGCGAGGGGAACGCTCACCAAAGAAGGTGCCTTTATGAACGTCAAACGAGGAGAACTTTACTATGCGGACCTCTCCCCCGTCGTGGGGAGCGAACAGGGCGGCGTGCGCCCCGTGCTCGTCGTGCAGAACGATACGGGCAACAAGTATTCCCCCACCGTGATCGCGGCGGCGGTGACGAGCAAGATCCATAAGGCGCGTCTCCCCACCCACATCGAACTGCCGCAGGCATTCGGCCTACAGAAAGATTCCGTGATCCTGCTCGAACAGATCCGGACGATCGACAAGCGGAGACTGATGTCGAGGATCGGGGAACTCCCTCCCGCGACCATGTCGCGGGTGAACCGCGCGATCCTGATCAGCCTCGGCTTCTCGGACCGTGAGACCCGCTCTTGATCTCCCGCCCCGCCGCTCCCGCGGCGGGGCGGCCTGACGTATAAAAGAAGCGTGGGGCGAATGACGTAATTAGGAATGGGGCGGAATGATGTTCTTTTTACGTCACACTGTCCCGCCTTTCTTCTTTACGTCACACTGAGCCTGTCGAAGTGTGGACCGCATTGTAATAGTTAATAAGGTGCGATACTTCGACTCCGCTACGCTCCGCTCAGTATGACGTAATTGAGATTCCTCGGCTACGCTACTTCGCGCCGTTGGCGCTCGTGCCGCCCTTAGAGAATCAGAACTGCGGGCGGGGCAGTATGACGTAATTGAGATTCCTCACATGCGTTCGGAATGACGTATAGGCGGGCGGGGCAGAATGACGTATTAAAAAGTGCGGGGCGGAATGACGTATAATACGTCACACTGTCCCGCCTTTCTTCTTTACGTCACACTGTCCCGCCTTTCTTCTTTACGTCATGTTGAGCGTAGTCGAAACATGGACCGCATTGTAATAAGGTGCGATTCTCCGACACGCGCATTCCGCGCGGAATAGCAAGCGCGCCGCGGCTTTTTGCCGCGGCGCGCATTTTTTTCTATAACGTTATCAATTATATTTTGCAGCGGGAACGGTTACATTTTTTGAAGCAGCTTGAAGTCGATGCCCTTCTCGCCGATCTTGATGATCTCGACCTTGACGGTATCGCCGACCTGCAGCACGTCTTCGACCTTCTCGACGCGGTGGTTCGAGAGCTTGGAGATGTGGATCATGCCGTCTTTCCCGGGTGCGAATTCGACGAATGCGCCCATCGTGGAGAGGATACGGACGACCGTCCCGATGAACATGTCGCCGACCTCGGGATCGTGGACGATGCTCTCGATGATCGCCTTCGCCCGCTGTGCGCTCTCGGGATCGCCGTAGGAGGCGATGCAGACCGTGCCGTCGTCCTCGATGTCGATCTTGGTGCCCGTCTCGGCAATGATCGAGTTGATGACCTTGCCCTGCTTGCCGACGACGTCGCCGATCTTCTCGGGGTCGATCGTGAAGCTGATGATACGGGGCGCATACTTGGAGAGATCGGGCGCGACTTCGGGCACGCATTCGAGCATCTTTGCAAGAATGAACTGTCTGCCCTCGTTCGCCTGCTCGATCGCCGTGTGCATGATCTCCTCCGAGATCCCCTTGATCTTGATATCCATCTGGATTGCCGTGATTCCCTTCGTCGT
>CANPZH010000059.1 GCA_947589335.1 uncultured Clostridia bacterium
TGCAGCGAGACCCTCTTCACCTGCGCGTCCTGCTTCGACGAGAGCGTGGGACAGCTTGCGCAGTACCGGAGGAGAGCGCTCAAAAAGCGGCCGTCTCCGCCGCTGATGTTCAACGACTACATGAACTGCCTGTGGTGCAAGCTCGGGGAGAAGGAGTGCCTCTCCCTGCTCGACGCTGCGGAGCGGGCGGGCGCGGAGGGGTATTGCTTCGACGACGGCTGGTACCGCGGCGAGGACACGCGCAGCACGCCCGGGCTCGGCGACTGGATCCCCTGCGACGCCCGCTTCGGCAGCCGCACCTTCGCGCAGATGGTGAAGGAGATCACCTCCCGCGGGCTCGTCGCGGGGCTGTGGACGGAGCTCGAGTGCTGCAGTCCGTATGCCGAGGCGGCAAACTTCCCCAAGGATTGGTTCCTGACCAACGAGGGAGAGCGCATCTTCCGCTGCGGAAGATATTATTTTGATCTTTCTCGAAATAAGGTGCGGGAGTACCTTCTCGGGCGGATCCGCGCCCTCTATGCGCTCGGGATCCGCTACATCAAGAACGACTACAACGGACACCCCGGCTGCGGCTGCGACTATCCGAACGCCTCGCCCTATGCGGGGCTGGAACAGCACTGCAGGAAGGTCCATGAATTCTATGCGCGCGTGGGGCGGGAGTTCCCCGACCTGATCCTCGAGAACTGTGCGTCGGGCGGCATGCGCGCGGACGCGCGTACGCTTGAAAATTTCTCCTCGCAGAGCATCTCCGACTGCGAGGAGTTCGAAAAGATCCCGTCCATTCTGAACGGGACCCTCCTCACCCTCCTGCCCGAGCAGATCTCCGTCTGGGTCTATCCCTATCCCCGCATCTTCTGGGAGATGAACGGCGAGAGCTACCTCACGGACGGATACCGTCTGGAACGCGCGGACGGCGGGGAGACGGCGTTCAACCTCGTCAGCGGCTTTATGGGGAACATTCTGCTCTCGGGGAAGATCGACCGCGCGGACGAGACCAACTTCGCCCTCATCCAAAGGGCGCTCGCGCTCTACAAGGAGAAGAGAGACTTCATCGCCTCCGCCCTGCCCGTGTATCCGCTGGGGCTCGCACGCCTCACCGATCCCTCCGCGCCCGCCGCGCAGGGGCTGAAAAGGGGAAAAAAGGTGCTGCTCGCCGTCTGGAGAAGGGAGGGGGAGGCCTGCGTGAACGTTCCCATGGGGAACATCGCTTCCGCGGAGGAGCTCTTTTCGGCGGGGGACTGCGCCTTCCGCGTCCTTCCGGGCGCCCTGCAGGTGACGCTGCCCGCCCGCAATCGTGCGGCGCTCTTCGAAGTCACACTCCGCTGAACATATTTATCGCTTAACATCGCCGATTTAACACTTAACATTCCAAAATTCCCGCGGTTTTGCGCGGGAATTTTGTCATATTTTCGCCGATCTTAAAAAAATTTTGATTTTTTGATATATTTTTTCAGGATTTCCCTTGACAAATTGAAAATTGTATGTTATCCTATAATCAGTTACGCGGATAACTTATTAAAATGTAACAAACGCGTGCCGCCGATGAGAAAATCCGCTCAATCCGGGGGCAGAGCAGCCGCGGCTGCTCTTTCTGTGTTCACCCGAACACAGAACAAAAAAATGTTATCAGGAGGAACTCATGGGCAAGAAATTTTTGTGTTTTGCAATGGCGGCGGTATTGGTCGCCGGCGCGTCCTTCGTGCTTCCGCTGACGTCGGCGGGCGCCGCTCCCGGCGATCCTTCGGCGGCGGAGACGCAGCGCGCCGCGGTCTTTCTGCAGTCGGTCACGATGACGAAGAAGGACGCGGAGAACGCCTACGCGTTCACCTACACGTTCAACAAGAACGTCTCGGAGCAGGCGGGGGACATCGCCCGCAAAGATCTCTTCACGGTCGGCGGCAAGGCGCTCTCCGAAGTTTCGGGCGCGACGGTGCGCTACACGGCGGCAAAGAACGCGATCGAGGCGACGGTGCCCGTCTCCGCGGGGCTCGTCGAAGACGACGGCTCCACGCGGGCGACGCTGCTCGGCGGTCTGATCACGGAGACCGATCTCGTGACGACCGTCCGCTACATCTATGACTTCTACGGACAGGGCGCGGGGAACCGCATCTACCGCAGCGACGATCCCTCGGACTATGAGGAGGTCACGGTCACCTCCATCGCGGCGCCCACCACGTCGTCGGGGAACACGGCGATCTACATCTACTTCTCCGATTCGATCACGCCCAAGAAATATCATGACCTGCAGATGAGCCGCACCGTGCTCAACAGCTTCTACGGGCCCAATGCCGGCAATACGACGGCAGACATGAGGTACACGGCGGAGGAGCTCGAACTGCTCTTCAACTATCAGGTGTTCGATCCCGCATGGGAGAGGAGCCTCTCGCACACGATCCTCTTCGGTTGCGAAGACTACAACGGCCTCAAGGCGTATCCCGCGAACAGGGCGGGGATCGACATGACCCCCAAGGACGTCGTGGGAGGGATCGACCTCTACGACGTGCGCCAGTATCAGAACCACGTCGCGGAGGAGGGCGTTCCCTATCTCGATAAGAGCGGGGCGAGAAAAGAGCTTCAGGGCAGCACCTACTGGCTCTCGGTCCAGGTCCATATCGACGAAAACTGGATCGAGTTCATCATGAAGGGAGACGCCCACGGGGACTCCGACCTCGGCACCGTGCTCGACGCCGCGGGCAATCCCGTCTCCGATATGCACAGCTTCAACGAGAATCTCCGTCCCGACTTCCGCCAGACCATGGCGCTGTCCATCCGGGAAGGATTCTTCACCCCCAACGGAAAGCTCGTGAAGGAGACGGTCACCTATCTCTTCGACAAGGACAAAAAGTCGTGGTCGCTCGCGGCGGAGACGTCTTCCCAGAAGCGCGAAGACGAAACGCTCGGCAACCAGGAAGGCTATACCGACGAGGAGCTCGCGCTCCTTGCCAAGCAGAAGTAACCGAGGGGAGGAACAAGCGGAATGAAATCGAACTTTGTGAAGATCACGGCAATGTTGCTCGCGTTGGGACTGGGCTGCACGGCGTTTGCGGCCTGCGGCGGTGATACCCCCGGCGGCGAAACTCCGGGCGGGACGACTCCCGGCGGAAATGAGAACCCGGGCGGGAATGAGAATCCCGGCGGGAACGAGAACCCGGGCGGGGACATCACGGTGCCCGAGCTCAACAACGGCTATACCTATACCAAGCAGAACGACGAGGGGCTGATGCAGTTCTACAGCTCGGATCCCGAACTCGACGAATTCCTCAACGACTACATGCACCGCCATCTCCGCTACGACGACGAGGCGATCGGCGATCTCAAGATCGGCGACGGCAGCACCGTCTGGAAGGAGTGGGAGACGATGTCCGTCGCATGGATGAACACCGCCGGTATCGGCTACAGCCCGATGGCGAAGATCGCGAGCTGGTTCTCCACGATCTATCAGGATCTGTTCGGCTACATCTGGGTGGACTCGGGCGTCTCCACGGTGAGCGACTGGGGGCAGAGCTGGGAGTTCCCCAACTGGTCCCAGGCATGCTATGCCGTAGACGGGCATAAGGAGTTCCTCAATTACAGCTATCTCAACCAGGGCGTCAACCTCTCGGAGACTGCGACGAACGCCAAGAACGCGGTCAACCCGCTCGATTCCATCTGGAAGGGCGTTGCGACAACGAACAGCGGCGAGACGATCGAGGGCAAGCTCGGCTACGGGACGACGGAATACTACGACTACATCGCGATCTCGGGGGAGGACATCCGCAAGGTCGTCTATACCTATGAAACGCCCGAGAAGGACGCCGACGGGAAGCGGATCGTCGAGTACATCAAGCAGGACGGTTCCCCCGCGAAATACGAGGTCAAGGACTTCATGGGCACGCCCTTCTGTTCTCCCTTCCTCGAAATCGACTTCAGCATCCTCGATAAAGATTCCCTCGGGCTCACCGATCAGGTCGACGACATCATCGTCTCCTGGAAGGGGGGCAGCGGCGAGAAGAACAAGGAGTGGGACGACAAGCACAGCGTGCGCTACAGCGAGTTCTCCTCCAACTACCGCGAGCAGTTCGCCTCCACGACGCACGTCGTGTTCCCGATGTTCGCCAATCCCTATTGGGGCAAGTCGGCATCCCTCGACGACGCGATCACCGATATGAAGATCGAAGTGCTCTTCAAGAACGGGATCAACGCGGATATCCGCCTCGAGGAAGTTACGCTCTCCTTCGACGGACGGCAGGTCAACAACAACAGCGTGTTCGTCGCGGCGGCGGCCTATTACTACCAGTACACGCAGGACGACGAATGGCTCGCGCAGAACATCGACAAGATCCGCCGCGCGATGCAGTTCCTCCTCACCTATTGCAAGACGGACAGCGCGGACGGCGCGGACGTGAGCGCGCTGATGACGACGAAAAACCTCGTCGGACACGACGGGTCCTCCAACTACGACTTCTGGAAGAGCACTCCCATCAGCAATACGACAGCCGACTACACGGCGGTCGGGCGGGGGATCGGCGACGGCTATTGGGACTGCCCCAGCAACCCCTGCATCAACATCTACACGAACACCTACTTCTATAAGGCGCTCACGGGCATGAAGTATCTCGAAGAGATGGCGGACGCGGGCGGGATCAAGGAGAGCGGCGAGGCCGTTACGGTCCACGCGCCCGGCTGGACGACCACCGAGACCTACCGCGAGACCCCCGAGAGCCTCCAGGCGCGGATCGACGGCTTCCTCACCCAGTTCCGTTCCTACTTCTGGAACGAGGAGACGGGACGGTTCGTCCTCGGCTATCTCGACGACGACGATCCCGGCCTCAAGGCGGGCGTCGTGACGAAGACGGTCGACTACGGGTTCACGACCTACAACCAGGAGATCGTCGAGCTCGGGATCGCGACGGAAGACCAGGCAAAGAGCATCCAGGCATGGATCAACGGCGAGAGGATCGTCGAAGGGGACGACGCCGACAACTCGGGCGCGGGCAGAACGCAGATCTACCGCTTCGAGTTCGCGCCCCGCTGGACGACCAAGAGCAACCGCTACCAGTTCTGGTACCGCTTCAACGGCATCAGCAGCGGCAGCTACGGCTGGAACAAGCAGGTCCAGAACGGCGGCACCGCCCTCCATTGCGCCTACTACGATCTGACCGCGGAGAAGATCACGGGAGGCACGGAAGGCGCCTTCGCAAAACTTCGCAACATCGAGGCATGGTATCAGAGAGTCGTCAAGATCGGCGGCGTCGGCAAGCAGTTCTACAGAGACTTCTACAGCGGTCTCTATGCGGAAGAGGGCGGCGACAACGTCAAGCTGCAGGGCGGCAGCGGCGCGGGCGTGCTCGGCATGGACTATGAGTTCATCGAGGCGTCCCTGCTCACCGCGAGCGTTCCCGAGGTCTTCTTCGGGCTCTGCTCGACGGAGTATAAGACGCTCAACATCACCCCCGCGCTTCCCTCCGGGCTCACCTTCTGGAAGATGGAGAATCTCCTCTTCGCGGGGCTCGAATACGACCTCTCGATCGGCGCGAACTGGATCCAGATCAACAGCGTGCAGGGCGACACCGAGGGCAAGAAGGTCAAGGTCACGCTCACCGCTCCCGAGGGGACTTTCGAAGTCCGCCAGCACAACCGGATCCTCAAAGCGGGGACCGATTACACCGTCGAAGGCGGCAAGGTCATCATCACGGCGCCCTTCCGCAACGGCAGGATCCAGATCGTCACGAAATAATTCTTAAGGAGATAACGGAATGAAAAAGATATTGCATATTGCGCTTGCGGCGCTGTTCTGTTCGGCGTTCATCTTCCCGTTCGCCGCTTGTGAGATCGACACGGGCGAGACCCCCGGCGGACAGGTGACGCCGGGCGGGAACGAAAACCCCGGCGGCAGCGAGAATCCCGGCGGCAGCGGACAGGAGGAGCCCCCCCAGCAGAATACGGACGCGGACGTCGAGGTCACCGTGGGCACGCTCGGCAAGCCCGATGAGCTCACGCTGATGAAGCGCTGGATCAGCTCCTTCAACACGGCGCATCCCGAGGTCAACATCACCCTCACCAAGCAGATGAGCGGCATGCCCGATACGACGCTGTGGAAGTCCGCGGGCGAGATGCCCGACATCATCTGGACGGCGGGCGACCAGCACTCTCCCTATTCGGGCAATCTCGGATATTTCCGCAACCTGAACGACGAAACGGCTTTCCCGGGCTGCACGGAGTTCTTCGGCGACTTCTACGAATCGCTCATCGACAGCACGCACTATTCCAACACGGACACCGGGATCTGGTTCGTCCCGCGCGACTATAACCGCCTCGTCATCTACCTCAACAAGACGGCGTTCGAGGAAGCGGGCGTCGCCGTCCCCGAAAACGACTGGACGTGGGACGACTTCATCAAGACCTGCAACGACCTCATGGACGCAGGCGCGAAGAAGGGCGTCGAATGGAAGAAGTGGAGACCCGTCTATACGACCATGCTCCAGAACTTCGGCGGGAAATATCTGAACGACAACGGAACGCTCGCGATCGACAGCGCCGGCACCGAGGCGTGCGTGGATTTCTACTCCAAGTTCTACGAACTCCGCAGAGACCCGTCCGATCCCGTCGTGGGGCTTGCGATCGAGGGCGAGGGCACGAGCTTCAAGGCTTATCCCGGCTTCATCGAGGGCAGCGTCCCGATGATCGTGGACGTCCGTCCCCAGCTGCCCGGCTATATGCAGGCGGCGTCGAACGGCGATTGGGAACTCGAAGTGCGCGCATTCCCCAACTTCACGAAGGCGGAAGGGGGAGTGGGCTACGTCGGCGCAGGCTGCAGCGGCTACGGCATCACGACCGACTGCACGGACGAGCAGGAGCTCCACTGGGCGTGGGAATTCCTCAAATGGTGCATGTCCGAAGAGGGCTATGAGAAGGTCTCCGCGCTCGGCAACATCGTCCCCGCGCTGAAATCGCTCAAAAGCAGCGGCAGCTGGCGCGAGTACGGCCAGTACGGCATGACCGTGGACGCCGACGCATTCGTCTACGGGAACACGAAAGACGTCTTCCTCAACTATCAGAACAGCCTTCCCGTGACGGCGCACGACGACTTCGTCCTCCGCGTCGACGACTTCTGGAAGAATGTTCACGCCGGGAAGGGATACAGGGCTTCGGTCGATCAGCTGATCTCCGACTTCGGCGCATTGAAGAAGTGACGAAAATCAAACAAAAGGAGGGAAAGCGATGAAGAAAATGACGCAACGGACCAAGCAGAAGATCAAAAACAACGTCGTGGGCTGGATGTACATCATGCCGGTCGTGCTCGGCGTGCTCATCTTCACCGCCTTCCCCGTGATCTATGCGTTCATCAGCAGCTTTTTCGAGACGCCGCTGAAGGCGATCAGCTGGGACTTCGGGGAGTGGGTCGGCGTGGACAACTATCTCATGCCGCTCACGAACAGTTACTACCGGAGAAAGTTTTTCAAAGCGCTCGGCGTGACCTTCCTCTATGCGGGGACGTATATCCCGATCAGTCTCATCCTCTCCTTCCTGCTGGCGGTCCTGCTCAACCGCGACCTCAAGGGAATGCGCTTTTTCCGGGTGCTCTACTATCTGCCCGTGCTCATTCCCGCCGTCTGCAGCGGGCTGCTCTGGAACAGGATCACCGATCCCTATTACGGGGTGATCAACAAGATGCTCGAAGACTTCGGGATCGGCGCGCTGCCATGGTTCACGAAGGCGGAGTCGAGCATGCCGTCGTTCATCTTCGTGAATATGTTCACGCTGGGCGGGAGCATGATCCTATGGCTTGCGCAGCTCAAAAACGTGCCCAAGTCTCTCTATGAGAGCGCCCGCCTCGACGGGGCGGGGAGGTTCCGCCAGCTCATCAGCATCACCATTCCCATCTGCACACCGATGATCCTCTACAACGTCATCATGAGCATCATCGGCGTCATGCAGACCTATTCGCAGGTCCTCACGCTCACGGGTCCGTTGAACTCGGGCGTGGACGACAGTCTGCTCTTCTATGTGTTCAACATCTACGACAACCGCGTCTCCCACTTCGGCTACGCCTGCGCGCTCAGTTTCATCCTGTTCGCGATCATCGGCGCGCTGACCGCGGTCGTCATGAAGACGAGCAAGTGGGTCTATTACACGGAGGAGGGCTGAGCCGATGGAAGAAGCCGTCATGATGCAACCGGATGCTGCCGTCCGCATGAAGCGGCGCGCGAAGGCGATGCGCATTGCCGGGAAGATCCTCAGCTACATCTTCCTCTCGCTGCTTGCCTGCGTCTTCCTGTTCCCGTTCTTTGTCATGATCTGCATGAGCATCCTGCCCGACCGCGACGTCTTTTTGCAGGTCCTGTTCTCGACGTCGGGAACGATCAACCTCGTGCCGTACATCACGATCTTTTCAAGCGGCTCGAACTATCTGCGCTATCTCGGGAACACGCTCATCGTCGCGGCGATCACGACGGTCGGGATCCCGTTCGTCTCCGCACTCTGCGCATACGGGTTTGCGAAGATGGAATTCAAGGGCAAGGAAGTCGCCTTTGCGGTCGTGCTCAGCACGATGATGATCCCCGCGGTCATCAGCCTTGTCCCGCTCTACACCCTCTATGCCCGCCTCGGCTGGCTGGATACTCTCTTCCCGATGTGGGTGCCGTCCCTCTTCGGCGGCGGCGCGACGAACATCTTTTTGATGCGCCAATTCATGCGCGGGATCCCCAACGACATGATCAAGGCGGCGCAGCTCGACGGGGCGAATTCCTTCGTGATCTTTTTAAGGCTCATGATCCCGCTCTGTCTGCCCATCCTGCTCTATGTCGCGGTGCAGTCTTTCCTCGGCGCATGGAACGACTTTATGACCCCGTTCACCTATCTGAGCGTGGGTTCGAAGAGCGTCACGCTCGCGCTCGG
>CANPZH010000060.1 GCA_947589335.1 uncultured Clostridia bacterium
AACTCTCCGACCTCATGCGCGCCTACAACCGCGGCGGCTACACCCAAGGGCTCGCCTTCGGGCAGGGGAAGGACTTCCTCTCCCGGAACGTGCAGGGGCACATCGGCGAGCGGGTCGGCTTTACGGACGAAAAGGGCTTTGTGACGGGCGGATATCCCGCGCGGAAGGGGGACGGGTTCAAGATCCTCCGCGGCGGGAAGGAGGTCTGCGGCGCCGTCTTTGCCGGGGAAGGGAAGGGCGGATTCCGCATTCTTGCGGGCGAGAAGCTGCGCCCCGGCGACGAAGTGCGGCTCACGACCGATTCCGCTCTGGCGGAGCGGCTCGGCGGAAAGCGCCGCCGGAAAATCGCACTGTCCCTCTCCTTCGCGGCGGGAAGGCCCGCGGAAATTACCTGCGGCTCCTTCGTCTTCCGCGGACAGGCGCCCGAGCGGGCGAAGTCTGCGCCGCTCACAGAGGAGGAACTCAGAGGCTGCTTCCGCAAGACGGACGGCCTGCCCTTCGAAGTCTCCTTCAAAACGATTACGGCGGAGAACGCCTTTCTGCCCAAGTCGGCGCTCAACGCCCTGAGGCGGGAGTTCTACTCGGCGCTCGTCCGCTCCCTGCTTCCGCCGCGGTCTCCGCTCGAGGGGTTCGATCTGAAAGGCGGGATCCTCCCTTCGGAGGGCGGGAAGCGGGCGGTCATCGCGGAGGAGCCCGAAAGGGCGGAGATCCTGATCTTCAAACCGCGGGACTTCGGGAAGATCCCCGTTCCCTCGGGCGAAGGGGAGAAATTTTTGTATCTGCCGCCCTTTTTCACGGGCGAGGACGAAGAGGCGGTCCTGCCCGCGCTGCCCCTGTTCGACGGGATCTTCTGCGACGGTTTTTACGGGCTCTCCCTCGCAAAGGAGCACGGAATGCGGTTCTTTGCGGGGACGGGGTGCAATCTGACCAACGCCGTCGCGGTCTCCTCGGCAAGGGAGGCGGGCGCGGACTATCTTGCGCTCTCCAAGGAGCTCTCGGCGTCCGAACAGCGGGCGCTCGCGGCGGAGGGGGCCTTCGCGCTGACGGCGGGCGCCGTCAAGGTGATGGATCTTTGCTATTGTCCCTTCGAGCGCAGCTGCGCCTCCTGCGACGGGCGGGAGCTCTACCGCCTCACCGACGAAGAGGGCCGCGTATTCCCGCTCAGGCGCTACCGTGCGGGGGACGGGAGCTGCCGCTTCGAACTCTTCAACTGCGCACGGCTCGCGGCGGTCTCTCCGGGCACGAACACGCTGGAAGACCGCTCCGTGCCCCTCCCCGCGCAGACCACGCGGGGACATTCCGAAAGGAGTATGCTATGACCGGACATGCAACGGCTCTCGAACTGGATAAGATCCTGAAAGCTGCCGCCCAGTATGCGGCGCTCGAAAGGGGGAGGACGGAGGTGCTCTCCCTCGAACCTACGGCAGACCTCGCCGAGGCCAAGCGGCGGCTCTCCATGACGGGCGAGGCGTTCTTGCTGCTCTTCACCCTCGGCGCGGGCAAGGTGGAGTACTTCCCGCCCCTCGGCGATATCCCCGAGCGCGCGGAAAAGGGCGCCACCCTCTCCTGCAAAGAGCTCACCGACGCCGCGCTCCTTCTGCGCTCTGCGCGGGTATGCTTTCGTTCGGTGCATGCCTTCGCGGGCGAGGAGGTCGCGGGCATGCGGGAGCTCACCGGCCGCCTCGTCTACAGCGAACGGCTCGAGGAGGAGATCGGGAGCAAGATCGTCGGCGAGAACGAGATCGCCGATACCGCCAGCGAAAAACTCTATACCCTCCGCGCGGAGATCCGCCGCCTCAACGAGCGCATCCGCGCCCGTCTGCAGGAATATCTCGGCGGGGAGGAGCGGAAATATCTGCAGGAAGACCTCATCACGATGCGTGCGGACCGCTATGTCATTCCCGTCAAGGCGGAGTACAAGCGCAGCGTCAAGGGCTTTATCCACGACCGTTCCCAGACGGGACAGACCGTCTTCATCGAGCCCGAGGAAGTGCTCGAGATGAACAACGAGCTCCGCTCCCTCACCCTCGACGAAAAGGAGGAAGAGGAGCGCATCCTCGGCGAACTCTCGCACGCCTTGGGCGGCATGCGGGAGGACCTCGAGCGGGACGCGGAGATCCTTGCCGCAGTGGACGGCTGTTATGCCCGTGCGGAGTACGCCTACCGGCTCGGCTGCGTCCGTCCCGCGCTCAACGACCGCGGGATCGTCGAGATCAGGAAGGGCAGGCACCCCCTGCTCGACAGGAGCACGGCGGTGCCCGTCACGGTCTCCGTCGGCGAGCGCTACTCCTTCCTGCTCATCAGCGGCGCGAACACGGGCGGGAAGACGGTCACCCTCAAGATGTGCGGCCTCTTCTGCCTCATGGCGGCATGCGGGCTCTTCGTCCCCGCCGCCGAGGGCACGCGGCTTTCGGTCTTCGACGGGGTCTTCGCGGACGTCGGCGACAGCCAGTCCATCGAGGAGAACCTCTCCACCTTTTCCTCGCATGCGCTCAACCTCAAGGAGATCCTCGCCGAGGCGGGCGCGCGCAGTTTTGTCCTCATCGACGAACCGGGCGGTGGCACCGATCCCGAGGAGGGGCAGGCGCTTGCCTGCGCCGTTCTGAAGGAGCTCATGCGCAAGGGCTGCCGCGGGATCGTCACCACTCACTATTCCGCCCTCAAGGAGTTTGCCTTCGGGACGGAGGGGATCGAAAACGGCTGCATGGAGTTCGACGCACGCGACTTGCGCCCGCTGTACCGGCTCAGGATCGGGATCCCGGGCGCCTCCAACGCCCTGCTCATCTGTTCGAGACTGGGGCTTCCCGAGGAGGTCATCGCCGAGGCGCGGGAGCACCTCTCGGAGGGAGCGCGCGCCTTCGAGCACACCGTGCGGGCGGCGGAGGAGAGCCGCGTGAAGTCCGACGAGCTCCGCACCGAGACGGAAAAGCTCAAGCAGGAGTGGGAAAACCGCCTCTCGGAGCTCGAACAGGAGGAGACGAAGTTCCGCAAGGAGCGCGAGCGTTTCCTCGCAAATTCCAAGGCGGAGGCAAGGAGGATTGTCCTCGCCCGCACCGCCGCCGCAGACGAGCTCCTGGAACAGATCGAGGAGATCTTCCGCAAGGAGACGCTGACGGAATCCGACCTGATCCGCGCGCGGACGCTCAAGAACAAGATGGGGGAAGTCCCCGCGGCAGAGGAGGAGCCGGTGCGCTCCGTCCCCGTGGACGCCGGGACCCTCGCGGTCGGCGACCGCGTGCACATCGGGAGCATGGACGCAGACGGCGTCGTGCTCTCTCTCAGGAAGGACAAGGGGACCTGCGAGGTGCGCTGCGGCTCCCTCAAGGTGAAGGCGAAGATCGCCGATCTCTATACCGCCCGCGGGAAGGAGGAGACGGGCTCGGTGCAGGTCTTCCGCGACCTCAAGGACAAAACGTTCTCCTCCGGCGAGTGCAACGTCATCGGCATGACCGTCTCCGAGGCGATCCCCGAGGTCGAGGCGTTCCTCGACGGCGCACTGCTGAGGAATCTCTCCGAAGTGCGCATCGTGCACGGAATGGGGACGGGGACGCTGCGCAAGGCGATCGGCGATCTCTTGCGCAAACACAAACGGGTCGAAAGTTTCCGCCTCGGGAAATACGGCGAGGGGGAGTCGGGCGTCACGATCGTCACGCTGAAATAGCATGTTTGCCCCGCCCGCGGAATAGGATATTCCGTGAGGTCACGGGGAATGAAAAAACTCACTTCGCGCGGGATCGCCGCGCTCACGAATCTCTTTCTGGCATGTGTGGTGCTGGCGGTCGGAGCGGTCTGCTTTCTGCCCTCCGTCTCCGCCGTCTCCGGGGTGGACGAGCGCGTCTTCTACCGCGGCAACTCCGAAGACGGCGTCTCCCTCATGTTCAACGTCTATTGGGGGACGGAGGAAGTCGGGCGCATTCTCGACATTTTAGACGAATACCGCTTTCAGACGACCTTTTTTATCGGCGGCTGCTGGGCGGACGACAACGCCGAATGCGTCAAAGAGATCGCAGAGCGCGGGCATGAGATCGCCTCCCACGGTTATTTTCACCGCGAACACGACAAACTGAGTTTGCAGGGCAATCTCGACGAGATCAAGGTGAGCGTCGACTTCCTCGAGCTCATCTCGGGGAAGAAGGTCTCCCTCTTCGCGCCCCCCTCGGGCGCCTTCGGGGAGGACACGGTGAACGCCGCCGAGAGCCTCGGGCTCAAGACGGTGATGTGGAGCAAAGACGTCATCGACTGGCGGGACAAGGACGCAGACGTCTGCTTCCGCCGTGCGACGGAGAACGTCTCGGGCGGGGATCTCATCCTCATGCACCCCATGCCGCACACCGTCGAAGCGCTCCCGCGCATCCTCGGATATTACAGGGAGAACGGCCTCAAGGTCATCACGGTCAGCGAAAACATCATGTGATTTTACATAGGAGATGGGTATGATAGCGACAAAAACATTGAAAAACGGCGTGCGCGTCATCGTCAAGCGCATGGAGGGGCTTCTGTCCGTCACGATGGGGGTGCTCGTCGGAACGGGCGCCGCCTATGAGACGGATGCGGAGGACGGCATCTCCCACTTCATCGAGCATATGCAGTTCAAGGGGACGGACAAGTATTCCGCCTTCGCCCTCTCGGACGCCTTCGACGCCCTCGGCGCGCAGGTCAACGCCTTTACGGGGAAGGACCTCACCTGCTACTACGCAAAATCCGCTTCCGACCATGCGAAGGAGGCGTTCGCGCTCCTTGCGGAGCTCTTCCTGAACGCGACCTTCCCCGAGGAGGAGATGGAGCGGGAGAAGGGGGTCGTCATCGAGGAGATCAACATGGACGAAGATTCCCCCGAGGACCTCTGCCTCGATCTTCTCTCCCGCGCCGTGTTCGGAAACCGCGGCTACGGCAGGAACATTTTGGGCCCCGCCGAAAACGTCAAGGGCTTTACGCGGGAGCAGCTCTTTGCCTACAAGCGGGAGCGCTATACGCCCGGGAACATCGTCGTCTCCTTTGCGGGGAACATCGACCTCACCTTTGCGGAGGAGCTCGCGGAGGAATACTTCGGGGGCATGCAGCCGGCGGGATCGCCGGTCCGCAGTGTGGAGACCGTGCGCGAAAACGCCAACCTGTTCCGCAAAAAGCCCATCGAACAGGCGCACTTCGCCTTTGCATTTCCCTCCGTCGGGCGGGATCATCCCTCCTTTGCGGCGACGCAGATCATGAATTTCATTCTCGGCGGCGGCATGAGCTCCCGCCTGTTCAAGAAGGTGCGCGAGGAGCTCGGGCTCGCCTACGCCGTCTATTCGTATTCCTCCCACTACAGCGAGACGGGCTCTCTCGCCGTCTATGCGGGCGTCAACCCGAAGAAGGCGTACGACGCGGCGGACGCGGTTCTCTCCGTCATCCGCGAATTCAAGGAGAAGGGCGTCACCGAGGAGGAATTCCTCCGCGGCAGGGAGCAGATGAAGTCGGGGAACATCTTCTCGCAGGAGAACACCTCCTCGCAGATGCTCCTCTACGGCAAGCAGATGCTCTACAAGAACGAGGTCTACGACTTCGAGAAGCGCATGGCGGAGATCTCCGCGCTCACCCGCGAGGATATCCTGCGGACGATCGACGAAAACTTCGACTTTTCCGGGATCGCGGTCGCGTCCGTCGGGAACCTTAAGGAGCCCGTCAAGGTATGAGGGCCGAGGGCTTTGCGCCCGTCTGGGACGAAAACAGCCGCATTCTGATTTTGGGGAGCTTTCCCTCCGTCAAGAGCCGCGAGGAGGGGTTCTACTACGGCAACCGCCGCAACCGTTTCTGGGGCGTCGTATGCGGCTTTTTCGGAGAGGAGATCCCGGACACCGTCCAAGGGAAGCGCGATTTTCTGCTCCGCCGCGGGATCGCCCTGTGGGACGTCGTCACAAGCTGCGAGATCGTCGGCTCCTCCGACGCCTCCATCCGCGGCGAGAAGATCGCCGATCTCCCCGCCCTCCTTTCCCGCAGCAAGATCGGCTCCGTCCTCTGCAACGGGACGAAGGCGTATTCGCTCCTCATCGAAAGCTTTCCGTCGCTTGCGGAGAGGGCGGTCCTGCTTCCATCCACCTCTCCCGCCAATCCGCGCTTTTCGGCGAAGGCATGGGAGGAGGCACTCGCCCGCGGGCTCTCTGAGGAAGAATGCCCGTAAAAGTTCATATTGTAAAATATCTCAAAAGGGTTGACAAACCCGATCGGATGGGGTACAATGAGGAAAATAAGAGTTGCCGCTCTTGCGGCGGCACCCGGAGGGTCGTATGTTTGAAAAAGTTTGCAAAATGCTCGCCGAGCAACTCGGGATCGACGCGAACAGCATCAAGCCCGAGCAGGAAGTGGTCAAAGACCTCGGCGCGGATTCTCTCGACGTGGTCGAACTCATCATGGCGCTGGAAGATGAGTACGGCATTACGTTGCCCGAGGGCGACGTGGAGAATGTCAAGACGGTGCAGGACATCGTCGATATGATGAACGCTCTGCAGAAATAATCGGGTACAGATCGGTCAAGGGCGCCCCTTCGGGGCGCCTTTTTTCACGCGAATAAGTTTCGCAAATTTCTTTATTTAGAACTCCCTGCGGGGCATGCTGAGGGCAAAGAAATTTGCGAGGAAACGTGCCCCCACGCCTTAACCCACGGATCCTCTCATTCGTTTCATCGGACAAGAAGCCGTAAGAATGCGGCAAATTGAGTGCGCTGCCGCAGGGAAACCCTGCTCCGCGCAGTAATTTTGGGGAACGCTCCCTACTTGCTGTCCCCTTGAGGGGTCATAAGGCGCATTCTGCCGATCAGCCCTGCGGGCTGTCGGTAGCGGCTTATGGTGAGTGAGCGCATTCTCAGCGCGAACGGTGACCGAGGGCGGGATTCTACCCGCCCGAGAAGCTCCGCCATAGGCGGTGAGGGGGTGTCGGTCGAAAAGAAATTTGCGAGGAAATGTGCTCTTTTGCCTTAACCCGCGTGATCCTCTCATTCGTTCCATCGGACAAGAAGCCGTAGGAATGCGGCAAATTGTGTGCGCTTATGGAAAAGCGTGGTTTTCCAACGCGCAGTAATTTGGGGGAGCAAATTCCCCTTGGCGCCCCTATTAGGGGAGCTGTCACGAACAAAGTGAGTGACTGAGGGGTTTTAACCCTTTTGGCGCTTACGCGCCACTTTCCCTAAAAGGGACAGCGAGGGGGTGAATGCGAAAGCATTCCTAATACGTCATTCTGCCCCGCGCGAAGTTCTGATTCTCTAAGGGCGGCACGAGCGCGTAGCGCGAAGTAGCGGAGCGTAGTGGAGTCGAAGTATCGCACCTTGTAATAATGCGGTCCATGTTTCGACTGCGCTCAACATGACGTAAAGGACGGCGCGGCGCGGCATTATGCCACGCCGCACCGGTTTTTTTGTACATTAAATTTCGTTAATTGATATTCTTATTTGTCGCGGAAGCTACGCTGTTAGCGGAGCTGTTTTCAGGACGGGAGTTGCTCTTTCCGGGAGTCTGCTGTGCGATTTTTTGCAGATAATGGACCGTCAATAGTTTGTATGAAAATGCGATCTTCATTACAAAGTAGACGACAACAGAGCCGACTGCGCCGATGATGAACCAAACCAACCAGGACAAAAAACCGTTCTCAATTCCTAAAATGCGCCCACGGAATGCACATGGATCTATGATTCCCCAAATGAAGAAGAACACAAGGATGATTCCCGCCGTGATGATGGGCGCTTTTTCGTAAAACGAAAAGTAGTTCAGTTGTTTTTCCAATGGCGATCGTTTTGACATTTTTTTATACCTCCAAAGATTTCTGAAAGTAGTATATCATACCTAATTAGGTACTGTCAATACCTTTTTAGGTATTGCAAATATAATATTTTTATGAAATTTTCTGAGCTTCTGCAAAATTTATTGACGGAATTCGACATTACGCAGGCAAAATTATCACGGGATACGGGGATCCCGAAGACGACAATCAGTGGCTGGCTTAATGCGGGAAGATTGCCCGACTACAATGCCATCCGTACGCTCTGCATGTACTTTGACATCAGCGCCGATGAGCTTTTGCAGATCAAAAAAGGATAGGAGCAGAGGCTTTTCGGGGAGGTCTGAAAACAGTCAGCGGGCGACGTGGAGAATGCCAT
Source organism: uncultured Clostridia bacterium (assembly GCA_947589335.1). Taxonomy (GTDB): domain Bacteria; phylum Bacillota; class Clostridia; order Christensenellales; family Borkfalkiaceae; genus Gallimonas. The sequence goes on from CANPZH010000060.1 coordinate 8,126, forward strand.
TCCGCTTTACGTTTCTCTTTAACACGTCATGTTGCCCCGCGCGCAGTTCTATTCTCTAAGGGCGGCACGAGCGCCAACGGCGCGAAGTAGCGGAGCGAAGCTGAGTCGAGGAATCTCGACCTCAGATTCCTCCTCCCTTCGGTCGTCGGAATGACGTGGGGGAGGCGGTCGTCGGGATGAGGGAAAGAGAACATCAATCCGTTTTGGGACTTTGAAGGATGCGGTGAAAAAATTTACAAAATTGCGGTCAATGCCTTTCCTTTTTTTACAAGATATGGTATACTGGTTACAAAAGGAGGACTACCCGTGGAAATTGTGAAGACGATGGACGGGAACGCCGCCATGCTCTCGCTGAGCGGCTGGCTGGATACGGACGGCGCCGCCCGTCTTTCCGAGGCTCTGGACGGCCTGGAGGAGACGGTCAGCGATCTTGTGCTCGATTTGGACGGGCTCGAATATGTGACGTCGATGGGGCTGAGGCAGCTCGTGCGCGCACAGAGAAAGATGGCGCAGAAGGGGAGCCTTACGATCATCCGCGCCTCTTCGGAAGTGACCGACGTCCTGAAGATGGCGGGAATCTATGAGAGGTTGAATGTTCTGTCATGAAAAAGCAACAAAATAAGCGCACGTCGCTCTTTTTACCCGTTCTCTGCACCTATCTCGTTCTGCTCGCCGCCTGCACGGGTCATGGCGGCGACGCCAGTGACTTCGGCAATACCGAAAAGACGCTCTCAA
>CANPZH010000061.1 GCA_947589335.1 uncultured Clostridia bacterium
CTCCGTTCCGTCTCTCGAGAGCGAATAGCCTGCCGCCTGCGGCACCGCCTTAAAGTTGATCCTCAAGCCCTCTCTGAGGTTGGTTTCATTGCTCGTGATGAAGTCGTTGTCTGCCTGCACGGGTGCGGCAAGGCGGATGACGGTAATGGGATTGGAATACAGCGAATCATAAATATTGCCGCTGTTTGCGGGAGCGTTGCTCTTGACGGTGACGGTGTACGTTCCCTCGGGCAGTTCTGCCGTCGCAACGCCGTCCTGTCCGGTCGTATAGGGCCCGTAGCTGTCCCACATGACCTTCACGCCCTGAACGGGAGCGCCGTCTTCACGGGTGACGGTCGCAGTATAGACGACGCCTCCCGCGTCTTCCCCGCACGCCGCGAGCGCGCCTGCGCCCATGAGCATGCAGATCGCAAGAAATAGGATCAAAGTCCGCGTCAATATCTTTTTCATGGTGGATCTCCTTATGACGCTATTATAGCACAGCGGCGGCGCAAAAGGCAAACGGATTTCCCGTGCGGGGAGAAAACGGGGCGAATTTTCTTGAAAAATGGCCGCCGTTATGATAGAATAGGGGGAAAGAACAAAGGAGTTTTTGCCAAATGGAGATCGCAAAGACGCTCGCAAGGGAGCTCAACAAGGACGAAACGGCGGTGGGGAACGTCATCGCGCTGCTCGACGAGGGCAACACGGTGCCCTTCATCGCGCGGTACCGGAAGGAGATGCACGGCTCGATGGACGACCAGACCATCCGCCTGCTCGCGGACAGGCTGCAATACCTGCGCAACCTCGAAGCGCGGAAGGCGGAGGTCGAAGCAGCCATCGGATCGCAGGGGAAACTGACGGACGAGCTGCGCGGACAGATCGCCGCCGCCGAGACCCTCGCCGCCGTGGAAGATCTCTACCGCCCCTACAAACAGAAGCGGCGCACCCGTGCGACGGTCGCGCGGGAGAAGGGCTTGGAGCCCCTCGCCGAGCTCCTGTTTGCGCAGACGCCCGGCTGTCCTTCTCCCCTCGCGGCGGCAGAGGCATATGTCGACCCGGAGAAGGGGATAGAGAACGCCGCGGAGGCGCTTGCGGGCGCGAGCGACATCATCGCCGAGAACATCTCCGACGACGCCGTCATCCGCGGCGGCATGCGCGGATATTGGCTCTCCTGCGGCAGCATCGTCTCCTCCGCGGCGAAGAAGGCCGAAGATTCGGTCTACCGCAATTATTACGCCTTTTCGGCCGCGGTCGGGAAGATCGCAGGGCATCAGGTCCTCGCGATCAACCGCGGGGAGAAGGAGGGGTTCCTCAAAGTCGGCGTGGAGACGGAGAGGGAGAACGCTTTGGAGCTCATCTTCAGACGGGTGCTGAAAAAGCCCGCCTGCGCCTCCTCGGAATTCGTGAAGTCCGCCGCTGCCGACGCCTACGACCGTCTGATCGCGCCCTCCGTCGAGCGGGAGATCAGAGCGCTGCTCACCGAGCGGGCGAACGAGGGGGCGATCGGGCAGTTCGCGCTCAATCTGCGCCCCCTGCTGATGCAGCCGCCCGTCAAGGGATTCGTCACGATGGGGCTGGATCCCGGGTACCGCATGGGCTGCAAAGTCGCCGTCGTGGACGGCACGGGCAAGGTGCTCGCGACGGACGTCGTCTATCCCACATACGGCGAGCGGCAGAAGCGCGAGTGCATCGAAAAACTCAAGACGCATATCAAAAAGTATGCGGTCAGGCACATCGCCATCGGGAACGGCACGGCGAGCCGCGAGACCGAGGCGATGACGGTAGAGCTCATCAAAGAGCTCGGCAAAGACGCGGGCGTCAGCTATATGATCGTCAACGAAGCGGGCGCCTCCGTCTACTCCGCTTCTCCGCTCGCCGCGAAGGAATTCCCGGAGTTCGACGTCAACCTGCGCTCGGCGGTCTCGATCGCACGGCGTCTGCAGGATCCGCTCGCCGAACTCGTCAAGATCGACCCCAAGTCCATCGGCGTGGGGCAGTATCAGCACGATATGCCCGAGAAACGGCTCTCCGAGGCGCTCGACGGGGTCGTGGAGGACTGCGTCAACGCAGTCGGCGTGGACGTCAACACCGCCTCCGCGCCCCTGCTGGCGCGGGTCGCGGGGCTGAATGCGGGCACGGCGGAAAACGTCGTCAGATACCGCGAGGAGAACGGCTCGTTCACCTCGAGAAGACAGCTCCTGAAGGTGCCGAAACTCGGCGCAAAGGCATATGAGCAGTGCGCGGGCTTTCTGCGCGTGCCCGAAAGCGCAGACGTGCTCGATCATACCGGCGTCCACCCCGAGAGCTATGCGGCGGCAAAGAAGCTGCTCGCCCTCTGCGGATATACGACGGAAGACGTCGGGAAGGGGAACCTCGGACACCTCATGGAGCGGCTGCACGCCTACGGGGAGGAGAAGGCTGCGAGCGCGTGCGGCGTGGGGCTCCCGACGCTGTTCGACGTCGCCAAGGAGCTGAAGAGCCCCGGGCGCGACCCCCGCGACGAACTGCCTGCGCCCGTTCTCCGCACGGACGTTCTCGAGATCAAAGACTTAAAGCCCGGCATGGAGCTCAAAGGCACGGTGCGGAACGTCATCGACTTCGGCGCCTTCGTCGACATCGGCGTGCACCAGGACGGGCTCGTGCACATCTCCGAGATCTCAGACCGCTTTATACGGCATCCGTCCGAGGTCTTGTCGGTGGGGGACGTCGTCACCGTTTGGGTGAAGGACGTCGACGAAAAGAAGGGCAGGATCTCTCTGACGATGAAAAAAAGAATACTCCCCGATGCGTCGTTTTGAAAAGCGTTTCTAAATACGTCATTCTGAGCCGCGCAGAATGCGCGTGTCGAAGAATCGCACCTTATTATAATGCGGTCCACACTTCGACTACGCTCAGTGTGACGTAAAGGATGGCGCGCCGCGGCATTTTGCCGCGGCGCGCCTGCTACTTCGTCGCATACGCTCCTCGTGCCGCCCAAGAAACCATGACAGTAGAATGGCGGGACAGTGTGACGTAACAAGAAGGACACCCCTTCCGTCACTCGCGTTGCTCGTGCCACCCACCCCTCAAGGGGTGGGCAAGGGGGAGAACATTTTTTAATACGTCATTCCGCTCCATGTCCTTTCACGTCATTCCGAGGCGCAGCGTAGCGAAACCGAGGAATCTCAACCGCATCATATCGCGATTTCCTGCCGTGGCGCACGCAGAAGTTCTGCGTGCGCCACGGCTTTTCTCTTAAAAAATTGTCATAATAAACCGTTACAGGGTTGACAATCCCTCATAAAAAAAGTATACTCTAAATAAATTCGCAAAAGAGGAAACCGATGAAGATCGCAATGACGGGCACGAGCGGGAATATGGGCAGGGAAGCCCTTGCGCAGACGTTGGAGCTCCCGGAGGTGGAGTTCGTCCGCGTACTGCTCACTCCGAAGAAGAAGAACGACAAACTTGCGCGGGAATACCGCAAGCGGTACGGCGGCCGCATTCAGGTGCTGCGCGGTTCGGTCGCGGACGAGGCGCTCTGCAAGAAACTCGTATCGGGCGTGGACTATGTGATCCACATGGCGGCGGTCATCCCGCCCCGCTCGGACGCCAACCCCGCGGCGAGCGAGGAATGCAACTTCCGCGGCGCGGTCGCAATGGCCAACGCCGTCCGCGCCTGCCGTCCGCAGCCGAAGTATATCCACATCTCCACGGTCGCCCTCTACGGCAACCGCAACGAGAAACACCCCTTCGGGCGGGTGGGAGATCCTCTCCTCGTCAGCGCATTCGACTGTTATGCGATGCACAAGCTGGCGGGCGAGCGGTATGTGCTCGAGGCGGGGCTCGACTGTTTTGCGATCCTCCGCCAGACGGCGATGCTCCACCCCAACATGATGCACGACAACATCAGCGACGGGCTCATGTTCCACACCTGTCTCAACGCTCCCCTCGAATGGGCGAGCTCGCGGGACAGCGGCTATCTCATCAAGCGCATTCTCGAACGGGACGGAAGGGGGGAGATCCCCTCCTTCTGGATGCAGATCTACAACATCGGCGCGGGCGAGAAGGCGATGCAGACGGGATACGACACCTTCAAAGACGGATTTGCGATCATCGGCGGAAGTCCCGAGAAATTTTTCAAACCGCAGTACTTTGCGACCCGCAATTTCCACGGCCTTTGGTTTTCGGACGGCGGCGAGCTCGAGCGGCTCTTTCACTATCAACGGGACAATCCGGCGGACTATTGGAAGGAGATCGGGAGAAAGCACAAACTTTACGCGCTCGGCAGGCTCGTCCCCGCAAAGCTCATCGACCTCTTCCTCTTCAGACGTCTGCGCAACCATCCCAATTCGCCCTACCGCTGGCGGAAGGACGGCGACAAGGCGCGCACGTTCGCCACGTTCGGCTCCGCGCCCGCGCCCAAGGGCTGGAAGGAGGTCAAACTCCTCGCCAAGGGGGACTTCGGCGACTATGAAGGGATGAAGCGCATCGCGACCGCGGAGCAGCGCGGACTTCTGCTCGGGCACGGCTACGACGAGAAAAAGCCCATGGGACAGTGGACGGAGAGCGATCTTTCCGGGGCCGCCCGCTTCCGCGGCGGGGAATACCTCGGCGGCTTCTCGGGTCCTTACGCGCCCGCGCGCTGGAAGTGCGGCTGCGGGCATGAATTTACGCTCACGCCCTTCACCGTCCTGCGCGGCGGACACTGGTGCCCCGAATGCTGTCAGCCCGCCCCGTGGGACTTCGACCGTCTCGCAAAGGGCAGTCCCTTCTTCGCGCAGGTGTGGTACGACAGCCACGAAAAGGACGAGAACGTCCGCTACGGCTACGACAAAGCGGGCAAGGCGGTCATGGAGCGTTTCGACAAATGAGGATCATCGTCTACTGTTTCTCGGGCACGGGGAACACCAAATGGGTCTGCGGGCGGCTTGCGGAGGAGCTTGGATCGCTCGGCCATACGGCGGAAGTGTTTTCCATCACTTCGGGCTTCTGTCCTCCCCCCGCAAACGGGTACGACGGCGTGATCGTGGGCTACCCCGTGCATGCGTTCAACGCGCCCGCGCCCGTCCTGAAATTTTTGAAACAACTGCCGAAGGCATACAAATATCTGCCCGTATGGCTCGTGCGCACCTCGGGAGAGCCGCTCATGCTCAACGAGGCGGCGGGGATCTCCCCCAAGCGGATCCTGAAAAAGAAGGGATACGCGGTGCGGGGGGAATTCCACTATGTCATGCCCTATAACATCATTTTCAAGCATTCCGACGGCATGGCGGCGCGGATGAAGGGGGACGCCGAAAGGGCCCTCCCGCGCGACGCCGCGCTCATTTCCGCAGGCAAGGGGGAGCTGTATAAAAACGGGGCATTCCGGAGAGCCGTCTCCTTTGCGCTGCGCGTGGAGCACCCCGCCATGCCGCTCATCGGGCGGCGGTTCAGGGCGACGGAGAAGTGCGTCGGCTGCGGCAAGTGCGCCTCGGTCTGTCCGCAGGGGAACATCAGAATGGTCAACGGCAGGCCGCAATTCGGCAAGAACTGCGCCGCCTGCATGGGCTGCGCCTTCCTCTGCCCGCAGGACGCGGTGAAGATCTCGCTGCTCAACGGCTGGCGGGTGAACGGGGCGTACACTTTCGAGGGCGAACCCGCCGCCGACGGGGAAGTCTGCCGCTACTGCCGCAAGAGCTATCTGCGCTATTTCCACAACATGGAGAACAAATAACTCTTCCGTGAAGGGCGGAAGAGTCACGCGCGGCAAACAGGTTTCATACAATGGGAGGAAACATGTACATTTCCACAAAGGGCAGATATGCGGTACGCATCTTATTGGACATCGCGCAAAACGGCCGCGGGGGCGCGGTCCGCACGCAGGACATCGCTCTCCGCCAGCAGATCTCGCCCAAATATACCGAACAGCTCACCGCGCTCCTCGTCAAGGGCGGCCTGCTCCGTTCGGTGCGCGGCGCGGGCGGCGGCTACTGCCTCGTGAAACAACCCGGCCAATACACGATCGCCGAGATCCTGCGCAAGACGGAGGGGAACTTCTCTCCCGTGGAGTGCGCCGCCGAGAGCGGCGTCTGCCCGCGCGAAGAGAGCTGCGTCGTCCGCGGTCTTTGGAAGGGGCTCGACGAGGTCATCACCGACTATCTGCAATCGTCCACCCTGCAGACCCTTCTCGACCGCCTCCCCGACGGCGGAGACGACTACACGATATAGATCCACCGAAAAATTTTCGGTTAAAACCGATCCGATCCCCAAAAATGCCCGCAAAACGCTTGACACCTGCGGGCAAACAGTTTATGATTAAATCATAGTATTCCGATAGGAAATATATGAATAAAGGAGAAAAGAGATGGCACTCTATGGCAACGTAACCGAACTTGTGGGCGCAACGCCCGTTCTCGAACTCGGCAAATATGCCCAAAAGCACGGACTGAAGGCGAGGCTCTTTGCCAAGCTCGAATCTTTCAACCCCACGGGGTCTGTGAAAGACAGGATCGCCAAGGCGATGATCGAAAACGCCGAACAGACGGGCAAGCTCCGAAAGGGGTCGGTCATCATCGAACCGACGTCGGGGAATACGGGGATCGGGCTCGCGGCGATCGCGGCGGCGAAGGGATACCGCTGCATTCTCACCATGCCCGAGACGATGAGCATCGAGCGGCGGAAGCTCCTCAAGGCATACGGCGCGGAGATCGTCCTCACCGAGGGCGCAAAGGGCATGAAGGGGGCGATCGCGAAGGCGGAGGAGCTTTCGGGGGAGATCGCGGGAAGTTTCATTCCCTCGCAGTTCGAGAATCCCGTCAACCCCGAAATGCACTACCGTACCACCGGTCCCGAGATCTGGAAGGATCTGCGCGGCAGGGTAGATGTGTTCGTCGCGGGGGTCGGCACGGGCGGCACCCTCACGGGCACGGGGAAATATCTCAAAGAGCACAATCCGTCGGTCAAAGTCGTCGCGGTGGAGCCCGCTTCCTCGCCCGTGCTGTCGGAAGGGCGCGCGGGGTCGCATAAGATCCAGGGGATCGGCGCAGGGTTCGTACCGAAAACGCTCGATACTTCCGTATACGACGAGATCATCGCCGTCGAAAACGAGGCGGCGTTTGCGGCGGGAAGGGAGGTCGCAAGGGCTGAAGGCGTGCTTGTGGGCATTTCCTCGGGCGCGGCGCTGCATGCGGCGACCCAACTTGCCCTGCGTCCCGAAAACGAGGGGAAGGTCATCGTCGTCCTCTTCCCGGACTCGGGCGACCGTTACCTCTCCACGGCTCTGTTTGAAGAATAAAATCCGCCGCTTCGGTTTTCCGAGCGCGGCACGAGCGCGGAGTGCGAAGTTACGCAGTCCTTTTACGTCATTCCGAGGCGCCTCGCTTCTACGTCATTCCGAACGAATGTGAGGAATCTCGTCCTTAGATTCCTCCTCCCTTCGGTCGTCGGAATGACGACACCCCTTTCGGCTCACTACGTTCGCCACTTTCCCCTCAAGGGGACAGCAAGAAAAGCTCCCATGGCGCCCCCTTGAGGGGGGAACGGCGCCATTCTGCTCAACAGTGCGGTGCACTGTGAGCGGCGCCGTGACGGGAGCGGTGGCAACCGCGACGGGCCTTGCGGCGGTCCCTGCCGTCGCAAGGCTGTCGAGGCGTTAGCCGAGACTGAGGGGGTGTTGTTCTCAATTACACCATTCCGTCCTATGTTCAATCCCTCATTCCGCGGTCGCAGGTTCTCCGCCCTCCGTGGTCAGTCCGTTGACTTCGATCTCCCCGTCCGTGCAGTGGATGGTGCAGGCGAAGCCCTTATCTCAACCGTTCGCCTTCGAAACATTCTCCCAGTCCGCCGTGCTGTCCTCGTAGTAGATATCCGTGAGTGCGGTGCAGCCGTTGAAGACTCCCTGTTCGATCGTTTGCAGCGAGACGGGCAGCGTGAGATCTTTGAGCGAGGAACATCCTGAGAAGCCGTGTCCGGCGAGCATTTTCAGACCCTTCCCCACCGAAACGGTCTCAAGATTCTCACAGCCGGAGAAGCCGGATCCGATGATGGACGTGATGCTGTCCGGGAGCCTCACTTCTGTCAGCTGCAGGAAGGGGAGCCCTTTGCCAAGCATGATCTCCGTTACGGGCACGCCTCTGACCTCGGAGAGGATCCCGTCGAGTACGACGCAGTCTTCGGGGATCTCGGTGACCGACCACTTGAACGGTTGGTATTGATCTGTAACATAACGTATCCCGTCTTGGGTAAAGGCATGCACTCCTTGTTCCCCGCAAGCTCCGAGTGTGAGAGAAAAGCAAAGCAAAAAGAATGCTAGTAAAAAATGTTTTGCTTTCACATTTTTCCTCCCATTTTCTTTTCCCATATTATAGCGCTTTACAAAATCCGTCAAGCCTTTCGGGAAAAACTCCCGGGGGAGAGCGCGCGCTTTGTTGCGGGCAGACGAGCGCGGAACGGGGCTTTCCACAAAATGTAGTGCCCGTATCCGGCGCCGCATACAAGAAAAATCGCCGTGAAAAATTTTCCCGAAATTTCCCAAAAAAAGTCAAAATTTCTTTCCAAAATCGCTTGACGAAAAATAGGAGAAGTGTTAATATGAATAAGCTGTCCGCGAGAAGGTCCGCGGTATGCCCCGTCTGTCGACGGGCCGCGCAGATTGACAACTGCATAGCAAGAACGAGTTTTCATATAAGAGCGTGCGAGAGTACGTGAGATATGGAGACGAAGTACTGAAAGGCAAAGAAATTCTAAGAAAAGAAAAAGGTTAATACAGCGAATGAACGGAGAG
>CANPZH010000062.1 GCA_947589335.1 uncultured Clostridia bacterium
TCCGCCTCTTCGATCACGGGGCTATACCCCTTCCGCCCGCATACTTTGCAGACGTTGATATATTTTTTCGCATTGGGATTCCACTGCTCCAAATAGAGCGAATATCCGCGCTTTGTCTTTTTGCTATGCGACATCGGTGCGCTCCTTTTTTAAGATCACCGCATCCCGATGAGATCTTTGATGACCTCTCCCGCGAGGATAAACCCCGCGACGGGCGGGACATAGGGCATGCTCCCGGGAACTTCGCGCTTTGCGCTCTCCTCTCGGGAAGGAAGCGGACGGCGCGGCGTCTCCTCGGAATAGACGACCTTGAGGTGGAATATGCCGTATTTTTTGAGCTCGCGGCGCATCGTGCGGGCGAGCGGACAGACGGACGTCTCGGCAAGGTCGGCGACGCGGAAGGCCGTGGCGTCGAACTTGTTGCCCGTCCCCATCGAGCTGACGACGGGCGTTCCGCACGCCGCGGCATTGCGGGCGAGCGCGATCTTCCCCGTCACCGTATCGATGGCGTCGACGACGTAGTCGTAGTCATGAAAATCAAACGCCGCCGCGGTCTCGGGAAGATAAAACGTCTGATATGTTCGCACCTTGCAGGCGGGAACGATGTCTGCGATGCGCTCGGCCGCGACCTCGGTTTTATAGCGGCCGACCGTCTTCCACGTCGCATAGAGCTGGCGGTTGAGGTTGGTAACGGAGACCGTATCGCTGTCGACGAGGTCGAGCGCGCCGACGCCCGCGCGTGCGAGCGCCTCCGCGCAATACCCCCCCACGCCGCCGAGGCCGAATATCGCCACGCGGCTTCTTTGGAGCATTTCTATCCCCTCTTCCCCGATGAGAAGGCCTGTTCTCGAAAATTGTTCCTGCATACGCCTATTATAATGCAACCGACGCGGAAAGTCAAGGATTCCGCACGGCGCGCTTCCGCATAAAAATTTACGCCTTTGCGGCTCGCGGTGAGGACAAGCAAGGCGGCCGTTCCCATCCTCGGAACCGCCTCGATATTTCCCGCGTAAAAAAATTTTGGATTTCGCCGCAAAAACGCTTGCATTTTTTTATGGTTTCCCATATAATAGAAAAGCGTTGCGGATGCGGCGGGAAAGCCGTGGCTGCACACAAAAAATTACGCTACTGTGGCTCAGTCGGTAGAGCAGCTGATTCGTAATCAGCAGGTCGCCGGTTCAAGTCCGGCCAGTAGCTCCAAAAAATGAGATGGGACGAAAGCCCATCTCTTTTTTTGCAATTTGCTTGTACGGCTTGAACCGTCTTGACCTGCGGCTCATCTCGATGTTCTCCTAAACACGGCGAAGGGAAATTCCGCGGGGAATTGGAAGGAATTTGCTTCAAAGACTTGACAAGTTTTGCATATGCGCTATAATAAAACCGACGTCATGTGATGGGGGATGAGCTGATGAATCAGATATTGAAAGACAACCTCGGCCGCAAGCTCGGGGAGATCAGAGACGAGGGGACCCGCCAGACCATTTACGACTATCTCGGCCGCCGTTTGGGCTATTTCGACGGACGTTACACCTACGACAGCCTCGGCCGCAGGATCGGCGAGGGGAACCTGCTCACCATGCTCCTGAGATGATCGCGGTGACGCAGAGGTAGCAAAAACTCAGACCAAAAAGCGAGACAGATGATATTTTTCGATCGTGCGGGAGCAGCCGAGCGATCAGCGGAGAAGGAGAAACGATGAGGACAACGGGAAGCAAAGTTGTTAAAAAGGTGGCCACCATGTCTTTGGCGGCGGGCATTGCGCTGGCGGCAAGCGGTTGCCAGGTGATTGTTAAGCCGGACCCGGACGACCCAAGCAAAGATGTGATTGTTGACATCACGCCGGCTGACCCCAACAACCCAAGCACCGACCCTAACAACCCAAGCACCGACCCGGGCAAAGATAAAAACCCAAGCGATGAGCCGCCCGTTGAGCCGGACTATTCCATGTATAGCGAAACCCTCCAAACCGTTTTGAAAAGCGATTATTATAATGATATAGTTCAAAATGGTAACAGGCAAGAATATTTATTTGATACTGGCTATAATTTAGCCGAGGCAATTCCTTACAATTTCTTAACTCAACATAATGAAAATATTCAATATATTAAAGATGGCAGAACTAGAGCAGATGTTCAATTATATATTTTAAATAACGATGAAACCAATCTTTATAGTCGTGTTGAACTCACTTATGATAATGAAAACAATGATTATATAAAACAATATTTAATCAAATATGATTTAAGCGATTATCAGCAAGAATTTGAAGAACTTAAAATGCTATATCAAGGCAAATATGCACAAGCAAATTTCTTATTCCAAGAAATTGACAAACAAATTGACCCAAGCAATGTTGAACTTGTAAGCGAATTTAGCATTTATGAAAATACATATAACGGCATTTTAAACAATTTTAATTCTAAAGACATAATTAAGAACGATTTTGTTAAAATTGATAATTATACAATTACACATATTGAACAAGATAAAGACGATGACGAAACATATTATATCGATTTAATTGCAATGAATTCTGGTGCAATTATGAATATGAAAGGCAAATTGAGATGGTCTGCCCAGGCAAGTTTTCCAAATGGAATTTTAAAACTGGGAACGCCTCGCGAAACCGCCATTTTAGAGACATCTGTTCCTACACCTATCACTTGCTACTATCAATTGCCAACATCAAAAGATTTTGCTAAATCAGTTGAATAAAAAATTCGTGGTTAATTCCACGAATTTTTTTGTTGCTAAACTGCTGTGAATGAGCCAGATTTTACACCGTCCGCCGTCTTCCGGATATTTGCCGGACGGCGAAGGCGGACGCGGGCGGGAAGTCCTTGACATTCTCCCCGCGAGCGATTATAATACTTGTATGCTTGACCGCTTTTCGAGGGCAGAGCTCCTGTTGGGGGCGGACGCCATGAAAAACCTCAAAAACAGCCGCGTGGCGGTGTTCGGGCTCGGCGGCGTGGGGGGCTACTGCGTCGAAGCCCTCGCCCGCGCGGGCGTGGGGGCGCTCGATCTTGTCGACGGCGACAAGGTGTCGCTCACCAACATCAACCGCCAGATCTACGCCCTGGAGGGGACGGTCGGCAGATACAAGACGGACGTCGCCGCAGAGCGGATCAGGGAGATCAACCCCGCATGCGACGTGCGCGCCTTCCGTCTCTTCTATCTGCCCGATACCGAGTTCGACTTTCGCGGCTACGACTACATCGTCGACGCGATCGACACGGTCTCCGGCAAGATCGCGATCGTGCGGCATGCCAAGGAGTGCGGCGTGCCCGTCATCAGCGCGATGGGGGCGGGGAACAAGCTCGACCCTTCGCGTTTCGAGGTCGCGGACCTTTCCGAGACGTCCGTCTGTCCGCTCGCCCGCACGATGCGGCGGGAGCTCAAAAAATACGGCATTGCGCACCTGAAGGTGGTCTATTCCAAGGAGGAGCCCCGCCGTCCGCTTCCCTCCGAAGAGGAGAGCGGCAAGCGGGAGACGCCGGGGAGCCTTTCCTTCGTGCCCCCCGTCATGGGATTTCTCCTTGCGGGGGAGGTCATCAGAGACCTTTCGGCCTGCGCCGCGGAGGAGGGAAGACATGAGTGAATTGTTCGAGACGGTCGAGGAGGGGATCCGCGGGCGGTTTGCGCGGCGGCTCTTCACGCCGTTTGCGAAGGCGATTGTGACCTACGACCTTATAAAACCGGGCGATAAGATCGCGGTCTGCATTTCGGGCGGGAAGGATTCCACCCTCATGGCGAAGCTCTTCCAGGAGCTCAAGCGGCACAACAAGTTCCCGTTCGAATTGGTTTTTCTCGTGATGGATCCCGGGTACAGCCCCGAAAACCGCAAGAAGATCGAGGACAACGCGCGTCTGCTCCGCATTCCCGTCACCTTTTTCGAGACGGACATCTTCGAGAATGTGTATGAGATCGAGAAGTCGCCCTGCTATCTCTGCGCGCGCATGCGGCGGGGACATCTGTATGCCAAGGCGAAGGAGCTCGGCTGCAACAAGATCGCGCTCGGGCATCACTACGACGACGTGATCGAGACGATCCTGATGGGGATGCTCTACGGCGGACAGATCCAGACGATGCTGCCGAAGCTCAAGAGCACGAACTTCGAGGGGATGGAGCTCATCCGTCCGATGTATCTCGTGCGGGAGAAAGACATCATTGCATGGCGGGAGGAGTACGGGCTCGAATTTCTGCGCTGTGCGTGTAAATTCACGGCGGAGCTTGCAAGGGGGGACGCGGACGGCAAGCGGCAGAAGGTGAAGGAGCTCATCCGCAACCTCAAGCGGGAAGACCCGCAGATCGAGCAGAACATCTTCAAGAGCGTGGAGAACGTGAGCCTTGCGATGGTGATCGCCTATAAAGACAAAGACGGCGTAAGACACCGCTTCGACGAGGCGTAAATCGTTTTTGAAAAGCGGAAATTTTTTTGAAAGCGCGGGCGCCCGAGGCAAAGCCTCGGGCGCCCGCGCGGTCTTTTCGGTTGCAATACAAAAGCCTCCCGAAAACTCAGGAGACTTTTGTATGAAAGTATTTGCCCGGAGACGCCCTTTGCGTCACCAAATGAAATTCGCCGAAGCCGCTTCCCCGTTGTCAATGAGCAGGTCTTGCGCGGTCATCGAGCGGTTGATCGCCGTCAGAAAGTATGCCCACTCCGCGATCTCTTCGGGCTCCGCCCACTTTTTCAGCGGGGTCTCGTCCATGACCGCCTTCCAGAGCGCGGGATCGTCCATGACGTGCGCGTTGAGCGCCGTGCGGACCCCGCCGGGGAGAGACTGTTCGCGGTCGCGCCGTATCTTGCCGCCCTGAGGGCGACGTTTTTCATATAGGCGACGACGCCGCCCTTGCTCGCCGCGTATTCGGGGAACTCCGCGCCCGTCTGCGCACTTGCCGAGGCAATGAACAGAATGCTTCTGATCTGCCCCGTAAAGGCGTATTTCTCGGTCACACGGATCGTTCCCTTGAGGTTGACTTCGATGTCCCGTCCGGAGTCCTGCACGCCTGCGTTGTTGATAAGGATCTCCACGTCCCCGACGTCCGGCAGTTCGCCCGAGAGGATATCCGTCTGAAAATGGCGGTAGCGGGCATGTGCGATCGGAGAGGGGAGCAGGTCGAGCCCTGCGACCTCGTGCCCCATGGAGAGGAACTTTTCGGCGATGGCTCTGCCGATCCCCCCCGAAGTTCCCGTGATCAGAGTCTTCATGCGTTCTCCGCCCGATCAACGGTGTCCGTCGTAGTCCACGACCGTGACATAGGTGCTGCGGGCTGCGGTCTCCGATCCTCTCGTATCGACGAGGACCTCGATCTCCGTGCCCTTGGCGATCAGTTTGATCTCATAGGTATAGTAGCTCGCCGCAAGATCGCGGCCGTTGTAGTGGAAATCGCGTTCCACCTCTTCGACGAAAAATTCCGCCGCCGAAGAGACGAGAGGGGAGGCGGTGTGCTCCCGCAGAAAGGCGAGCGCTTCCTCCTTGGCATACTCCGTTGCGCGGTCTCTGCCGATCCAATCCTTTCCGCTTGCGCAGGACGCCGCATAGCCGAATACGCCGCCGAGGATCGCCCCGACTGCGACGATCACGCCGAGGAGGGCGCATGCCGCGATCGTGACCGCCCTGCCAAGGCGGCTCTTTTTCTTAGGCTCCGCGCCGGGATCCTTCGCCGGCTCCTTGTTTGCGGCGATGATCCGCTCGCGCACATAGGCGATCTCCCGCTCGCTCGCGGCCCCGCTCTCGATGTGGCTGAGCGCCGTCTCGAGGTCGGGCTGCGGTTCGTCCGGCTGATCGGGCTCCTCTTTGACGAGGGCGAGCTGCTTGATCACGAATGCCCGTTCCTCCTCGGTCGCAGTGCCGAGGATGACGCGCTTCAAGGCTTCTTCGAAATTCATAGTTTCCTCCTTACTCCGGATCGTGCAGGATCTCTGCCGATCCGCCGATGTCGTTTTCGGTCTGCGGGGTTTGCCCGAGGCTCTTTCTCCATGCAAAGTAACGCGCTCCGACGCCGTTTTTCCGCCACCGCCGCGTGATGGCGAACCCGGGATAGAGGAAGATCAGCTCGCAGAGGAGCTCGGCGACCATTCCCGTGAGCGCGCAGGTCACGCACTGCAAGATCGACCAGCCGAAGAAAAAGTGGCTGACGATGAGCGCGAACGTCAGATTGTCGGTGAACTGTCCGACGGCGGTGGAGACGTATGTGCGGAAGAGATAGGCGACGATGCCGTCCGGCTTGCGGCGGAAGAGTCTGCCGATCCCGAAGTTCGCAAAGTTATTGACGACTGCGGAGACGAAGAGGGCGACGGTGCTCCCGAGCAGGACATACCACGTCCCGCCGAACGTCCTGTTCAGAGCCCCGTTCAGAAGCTCTTCGCTGCCCTCGACGTAGGACTCTCCCCACATGCCGGGGACGAGGCTGCCGAGATAGAGCAGCAGGCAGAAGAAGAGGTTTACGGCGATCGCGAGCACGGTCACTTTGGTCGCCGCGCCGGGACCGAAGTGCTTGGTCAGAACGTCCATCGTGAAGAAGGCGAACCACGAGACGAGGATCCCGCAGTCGAGCGCAAGCCAGTCAACGGGGATGTTAATGCTCTTGTTCGCGAGGAGATTCATCGCGAAGACGGACATGATAAAGAGCACGACGACGAGGGTGGGGATGTCGCCCAGCAGGATGCAGAAATCTTTCCACTCCCGCTTGAGGGTCTGTTTCAGCATATCGTACCTCCGATTCGGAATCGGGAAGGCGCCGTAACAAAAAGGGGCGCAATGCGCCCATCCTTTCCATAGTTTTGTTTATAGACAGGATGGTTCCGAACTGTCTGGATCTGTTTTTCTATACTTTACCACACTCTGCCGCGCTTGTCAAGAAAATTTACGGAATTCTTCCCAAGGTCTTGCGGAAAAATCCGCTTTGTGCTATACTGGAAGCCGAGGAGGATACAGAGATGGAAACATTGGCATTGACGAAGGAATGGGATAAGACGTTTCAAAAGAGCGAAAAGGTCTGCCACCGCAAGGTGACGTTTTCCAACCGGTTCGGCATTTTGCTGACCGCCGACCTCTATGCGCCCAAGGACGCACAGGGCAGGCTCCCCGCGGTCGCGGTGTCGGGCCCGTTCGGGGCGGTGAAGGAGCAGAGCTCGGGGCTGTATGCTCAGACGCTTGCGGAGCGCGGCTTCCTCACGCTCGCCTTCGACCCGTCGTTTACCGGCGAGAGCGGAGGGAATCCCCGTTACGTCGCCTCGCCCGACATCAACACCGAGGATTTCTCCGCGGCGGTGGATTTTCTCTCCGTCTGCGACGGCGCCGATCCCGACCGGATCGGGATCCTCGGCATCTGCGGATGGGGCGGACTGGCGCTCAACGCGGCGGCCATCGACACGCGGATCAAGGCGACGGTCGCCTCCACGATGTACGACATGAGCCGCTGTACCGCGAACGGATATTTCGACTCCGTGGACGAAGACGGACGCTACGAGGCGCGCAAGGCGCTCAACGCGCAGCGGACGGAGGACTTCCGCAACGGGAGCTATGCCCGCGCGGGCGGCGTCGTCGATCCTCTCCCCGAGGATGCGCCCTTCTTCGTCAAGGATTACTACGACTATTACAAGACGCCGCGCGGATATCACCCGCGTTCGCTGAATTCGAACGAGGGATGGAACACGACTTCCGCGATCTCCTTCATGAACACGAAGCTGCTCTCGTATGCGGGGGAGATCCGCAGCGCGGTGCTCGTGATCCACGGCGACAAGGCGCACTCCTGCTACTTTTCGAAGGACGCGTTCAAGCTGCTGAAGGGGGAGAACAAGGAACTGCTCCTCATTCCCGGCGCAGTCCATACCGACCTCTACGACCGTTTGGACGTGATCCCGTTCGACAGGATCGAATCCTTCTTCCGACGTTATTTGAAATAGGAGACGGAAAAGAAAAAAGGCGGCGCGCTCTTCCCGTGCGGAAGAGCGCGCCGCCTTTCGGATACCCGCCTGCGGGTCAACTTTTCCTTTGTTCCTTCAGCTTCTTTTTCAGCTCCTTGATCTCGAGCAGCCGCGCCTTGAACCGCGCCTCCGCGCCCTCCTCCGTGGGGGAGTAGTACTCCTTCCCGGCGAGGGAATCGGGCAGGCACTGCATGTCGGCGAGCTTGTCTTCGCAGTCGTGGGCGTATTGATACCCCTTGCCGTAGTCGAGTTCCTTCATCAGCTTGGTCGGAGCATTGCGAATGACGAGGGGAACGGGCTCGGCGAGCATGGTGAGGGCGTCCTTTTTCGCCCGCTCATAGGCGACATAGAGCGCGTTGGACTTGGGCGTGACGGACAGATAGACGACAGCCTCCGTCAGATGCACCGTGCACTCCGGCATCCCGATCAGGTGGCATGCCTGATAGGCGGCGACGGCGATCTCCA
>CANPZH010000063.1 GCA_947589335.1 uncultured Clostridia bacterium
GTGAGCACGGAGGGCTGGCCCGCGTTCTCCTCCGTGCGGATGAACCCGAAGACGGAAAGATCGGGCGAGACGACCGCGCCGACGTAGTCGGTGAACGTGCGGTTGTTCTCCTCGGAGCGCACATATTCCTGCTGGGAAAGATTCTGCAGGAAGACGCGGACGGTGTATTCCACCGTGTATCTTGCCTGAAGGGTGAGCCCCTCCGCGGGCATCACGTCGAATGCGCCGAGCGCGCGCCCGTCGGGATAGAACCAGTTCCCGAAGCCGAGCTGCCGCTCGGACCCGTTCGCGAGGGCGACGGTCTTCGAAGGGACCGCCTCCTTGAGCGCGTCCGCAAGGTTTGCGCCGGGGCGCAGATAGCGCTGCGCTTCCCCGGAGAGGACGCCGCCCGCGGGGTCGAGGGTCAAGAGAACGCCCTCCGTCCATGCGGCGTAGTAAGTCGTGTCGCTGTCGGGCACGGTGATCGTCCCGTTATAGGCGGTCCCCGTCAGTTCCTTGGCGGTGAACCAACCGTCGAACACAAACCCCTCCCTTACGGGAACAGGTAGCGTCGTCTCGGAACCCGATTCCGCTTCGATCTGCGCCACGGCGCCGCCGCCGTTCGTCTCGAATGAGAGAGTAACGGTATTTTTCCCGCACGACGCCGCAAAGATGCCGGCGGCGATCGCGAGTACCGCCGCGCACAGGATCAAGAGCCCCCTTCGTATAACTTTCATGATATTCTCCTAAGAACTTGTTTCCGTGATCGAGCGCGTCTCTTAAAAGAGACTGCTCTTCAGATAGGTCTGCTGCTCGAACCAGCCCTCGACCGCATCTTCTCCCTCGCCCTGGACGCCGTATTCGCTCCAGACCGCCTCTCCGCCGCGAATGGTCACACGGACGTCGATATAGGAGAGATCTCCCGCCGCTGCGGGCATCACGGCCGAGCAATAGCCCGTTCCGCCGCTGCTGCCCTCCACGACCGTCAGCGTGAAATACAGCTCGAATTCGCCCTGCGCGTTTTGCACGGCGCGGAAGGTCGAGACGGACGCGGAATCGGAGACGGTGTACACCGCCTTTTCGCTCGTGGTATAGATCGTGATGCGCTCTGCCTCCACGACGAGGATCCTGTCGAGCAGGCTGAGATGGTAGATCCCGCGCACAGCGGGCGCGATCGTCCCCTCGGACGTCTTGTCGATCGCAGGATCCTTCAGGAAGAGATAGGAATCCCAGCCAACGTTGAGCCCGAAGGCGATCCCGCTGTAATACTCGATCGTCGAGAGTTCGCCGTCCACGCTGAGCAGGTAGGAATAGACCGGCGAATCCGCCTCGTGCGATTCGGACAGGATGCGGATCTTCCGCTCTCCCCAACGGACCTCTTCGCCGACGGTGAAGTCGTCTCCGCTCCCCTGCGACTTCCAGGTCCCCTGCATGCTGCTGTCGAGCCCGACGGTGCGGTCCGCAAGAAGGGCGTTGAGGAAGTAGTGCCGCTTGCCCATGGCGAGCGGATCGTCCGGCACTTCCTCCAAACAGAGGAGGGTCTGCACTTCCCTGCCGTCAAGCCAGGTGGAGTTCGGATAGCTGCCGAGCATGCAGACGGTCCCGTTCAGAACGACGGTGAAGCCGCCCGCGGTCTCCGTCAGCTGCGCATCCTCGCCGCCGATCGTCACCGAACGTGTCGTTACGACCATCTCGGCGCCGTCTTCGAGGCTCTGCCACGTTCCCAACATGCTCTCGGGAAGGGCGAACGCGCCGTCCGTGTAGAAGACGCCGTCTACGACGGGAGCTTCGGAATAGGGCTCCCAATAGAGCAGATGAGGGGTCCCGTCCGTAAAGAAATAATAGCAATGTGCGCGGACTTCGATCGGGAGGCCGCCGAGCGGGTCGATGAAGGTCTCGATGTATCCCGTGTCGACGATGATCTCCGCCGCCGCGCCGCCGAGGCGGATGGACCGTGCGTCGATCTCGAGCGTATCGTTGCCGTAAAGGCGTTTCCATGTGAACGATGTCCCCTCGCTGCCGCGGTAGTAGATCTGTTCGATCGCGTCGTCCTGCCCGAATACGGGATGGATCCCGCCCGTGAAGTAGCGGACGGTCCCGTCCGCGTGCATCGCGAGCACGACGCCCTCGATCATGCCGTACCACTCGATCTCATACGTCTTATCCCCGATGGTGAACGTATATCCGCCCGTCTCGCGGGCGGCGATCCCGCCGTACTGCGGCGCGTCGCCGTTATAGGTGAGCGCATGCGCCGTGATGATGAGCTCGTCTTCGCCCGAAACCGCATTCCATGTGCCGATCCAATATTGGTCGAACTGTGCGCCGAGGTCTACGCCGCGGTCCTTCGGGAAGACAGTAGGTTCTCCGCCGTAGGGGGCCACCGTGACGGATTCCGCCGTAAAGGAGAGGGTGTACAGCTCTTCGAAGAGGACAAGATAGGTCCCCTCCGAGGGGTTGCCGACGATCTCGCCGGGCGTCCCGTCCAAGGAAGTCCCCTCCTCACTCACGCCGAGTTTTTCGCCGTTCTCTCCGGCATAGTCCGAAAAGTACTGTTCGCCGACGGAGAGATCGGGCCTCCCCTCCTTGAGATAGTACGCCGTGCCGCCGGAGCCGCTCAGAAGGAGGATCCACTCGCTGCCCTCCGCGCCCTGCAGCGTGAAGGCGCCCTCCGGCGTGACGACGGTGTATCCGCCGTCCGTTTGGACCGCCGCTCCGTCTTCCGCCGTCATCGAGAGCGAAAAGCTGTTGATGACAATGCTTCTGCCCTCCCGCGTCTTCCATGTGCCGCGGAAGCTCTGCGGGAAGGAGAGCACGGAGGGATCGTCATTGTCATCACCGCCGCCGCCCTGAACGGGCAGGAAGGTCGCCTCAATGGTCGTATTTTGCGCGATCGTAAAGGCATAGCCGCCCCCGTTCAGCGTTTCGCTATTTCCGTTGACCGTGAACGCGCCGACGTAAAAGCCCGTCTCCGCGGCGACGGAAACTGTGAGGGCCGTCCCCTCCGTCCATTCGGAGCTGTCCCCCGCAGAGGAGCCCTCTTTGCCCGTCTCGCGGACGGAGACGGAGCCCTTCTCCCCGTCATAGCGCAGGGTCAGGGTATACTTCGTCTCCCCGGAGGTCGTTCCCCCTGAGGGCTCGCCGCACGCGGCGGCGAATGCGCCTGCCGCAAGCAGCAGTGTGAGCGCGAGCGGCAGCCATAATTTCCGGTATTTCTTCATGCAAGACCTCCTCGGGCAGGCGATCAGAGCTGTTCCCTCTTTGCGGGCAGCATTGCCTCCGCCGTCTTCGCAGACGTCGCAAAGCGGGCAAACAGGTCATGGAACTGGGTCTCGTTCATCGCATAGGCGCTGATCGCACTGACGACGCCCTCTTTGTCGATGACGACCGTCGTCGGGAAGTATCCCGTCGCGAACTTGCCATAGAGATCGTATTCGCTCTCGCAGGCGATGTGAAGATCGTAGGAGTACATATTTGCAAACGACCGCACGTCCGCCTCGGTGTCGTGCGTCGAATTCATCGAGTTGACGGCGATCACGACGATGTCGTCTCCGAACTGCGCGGAGACGGTATTGAGCGCCGCAAATTCCTCACGGCAGGGGTTGCACCAGGTCGCCCAGAAGTTGAGGATGACCGTCTTCGTGCGGAGCAGTTCGCTGAGCGTCAGCCGCTCGCCCTTCACGGTGGTCAGGGTGAAATCCTGCACCGCGGAGCCGATCCGGTAGGAGGACGGCGCCGTCTCGCCCTGTCCGATGACATGCCCCTCGAGGGTGATCATGCAGATGAAGTCGGTCTCGCCGAAGGAGTATTCCGCCGTTGCGGTGTATCCCGCGGGCAGCGTCTTCGGATCGACTTTGACCGTGTGTCTGCCGATCGGAAGAGAGAGCCTGTAAGAGCCGTTGGTCGTGGGGCCTGCGCCCACGAGCTCGCCGTCTTCGTACACGCTGACGCGGACGCCGCTCGTCGCAAGTTTGACGCCGTTCGTCCGCACGAGGCGGAATTCGTATTCGATCGCCTCGCCCGAGCTGAGCGCGGGGATCGTGCGGCGGGAATTTTCATCGGGCGTCCCGCACACCGTGCAGAGGCGCGCCCGCGAGCCCTCCTCCGTCTCGGTCGGGCTCTTGGTGATGGTATAGGCCGTATCGAAGGTGTGCCCCGTCGCGGAGATCTCCCGCGTGATCTCATCGCCGCAGACGAGGCAGATGGCCGCCTCCTCCCCGGCGGAGGTACAGGTCGCCTCCTTGCGGAGCTCCCTTCTGTCCTGCGCGGGCCATTCGTGCCCTTTGGCGGGGATGACCGTCCCCTCCTCCGCGCCGCAGCCGTTGCGCTTACAGGTCTTGATCCCGTATCCCTCCTGCGAGCACGTCGGCTCCTTGCCCTCTTCGGGGACGGGGTCGCCCCAGTCATGCCCGAGGACGGGGATGGTCTGCTCCGGATCCGTCGCCCCGCAGACGGAGCACTCGACGGAGCGGACGCCCTTATCCGTGCAGGTCGCGGGTTTGGCGATGCCGAGGACGATCCAATCGTGCCCGGGCGCGGTGATCTCCTCCGTCTTGACGTCGCCGCAGACGGTGCACACCCCCCTGCGGAGCCCGTCCACCGTGCAGGTCGCGGCTTTCTCGGTCGTCCATTCATAGGCGTGGGTATGTTCCGCCGGCGGAAGATCGGGCCCGGGGCCCTCTCCGCTGTCGCAGGCGGCAAAGACGCCGCAGCCGAGCGTGAGCCCCGCGGCGATCAAAAGCAAACTCCGATATCCGAATTTCATGTCAGTCTCCCAAGGTCCCGCGCGCGTTGCGGGGCCGCCGTGTTCGGTCGGATCCTCCCGAAAAAAAACAATCCGGCAGTATCCGATATTATTATACAACCGATCGGGGGGAGAAGTCAAGGAATTCGGCGTTCCGTTCACGATGATTGCAAATTCCTATAAGGGATATAAGCCGCTCTTATACTTTCACGCGCCTTTCACAGAGAGCCCCGCCGCGCATAGCGCGGCGGGGCTCCCCTTCCGTTGTTACTTCTTTTTTTCCTTCTTTTCGGGCTCCTGCCCGGCAGAACAGCCCTGTTCTGCGCATTTGAGTTTCTCGTCCATCATCTCGTTGACTTTCTCGACAAACTCCGCCTGGCTCTTTTTGACGAGCGAGCGCATCTTGTAGCTGTTGGCGACGAGAAGAGCGCCGCCCACCGCCCCGAGCATCACGCCGAGGCAAAACATCTTTTCCATTTCGTCCTCCGTACGGACAGCCGACGGCTTCCGTCCTTCTCAGTTTGTGAAGGTATCCCCGCGTTATTCCTTACGGCTCTTTCGTAATTTTTCCAATTCCGCGCGGAGCTGTTCGTTCTCCCGCCTGAGATCGACCGCAAGGCGGGAATAGAGGGCGTCGATCTCCCGTTCGAGCTTGCGCTGCAGAAAGGTCCTCTCCTCGGGAAGACCCGCCTCCCGCGCGGCCTTGGCGACCCGTTCGGGCTGCTTTTTGAGGAGATTGCGGTACTTGTTCTGCATGCGGAGCATGAGCCGCTCATCCCCCTGCGAGACGTTGATGATCGCCCGCCGCACCGAATAGCCCTTGCTCTTTTCGGCGAGCACGCGGCGGAGCAGTTCGTCCGTCTCCTCCTCCGTAAAGGGCTTCACGACCCCCGCATGCAGGTCTTTCCCCTCCAAAATGCGCTCCACCCGTTCGTCGTCCCGCTTTTTCAGAAAGGCATAGTAGTAGTTCCTCACGCTCCCCTTGGCGCGGCTGTGCTCCTTGCCGTAGGTCTCGAACAGGTAGGAGAGCGTCTTCCCCGCATGTTTGCCCGAATAGATATATTCGATCAGCCCGGTCGCTTCCTCTTCCGTATAGCCGTTGATCTTGTTCATGTCGGCACCTCCGTTTCGTCACAACGGTTTTTGACATAATTTTATCCCCTTATACATCTAATAGAGGTATGCGGGTATATTTTTTGGCGGAAAAGACGTGCGCGCTCACCGTCGGGGGCGCCTATCTCGGGCTCGCGGACGGATTCGAGCGTTCGGCGGAGATCGAACCTTCGGGGATCTGCGTCGAGTTCAGCCCGCTCGGGGATCTCCTCCCCGTGCGCTTCCTCTTCGATGAGGATCTCCTCCTCGATCCTCCGCCGCAGATCGTCCTCTACTACACCGATGGGGCGGTCGCGGTCTACGCCTGCGGATTCCTGCGGGCAGACCAATCTCTCAAAGTCCTTTGGCAGGAGCGCATCGGGCGGACCCGCCTCACCCTCACATTGCAGGGAAAGCTCCTTCTGGACTTCGAAAACGAGACGGGGTTCCGCCCCGTGGAACTTCCGCCCGCCCTCGAAGACTGCCGCGCGGAGCCCTGCGGGAGCGGGTTCCTCCTCCGCGGGAAGACGGCATTCGCCCTGCTCTCGCATGCGGGGGAAATGACCCTCTTCTCCGAGGGAGAGGTGCTCTCCGCGGGCGAAACGCTGAGAGCGATCGTCCCCTTCCACGATTGCCTCGGACACACGGCGGTCTGCGAATGGAAGGACGGGACGCTCGTCTCCTGCTCGATCCGCGCCGCCAGGGAGCCCGGCGAGGCGACCTATGCGCTCGCTCTCCTCGAAAGCGCGCTCATCGGCGCGGACTGCACGCCTTACCTCAGCGACGCGCTGGCGCCCAAGGCCGCCGCCCTCAAGGAATACCTCGGCGATTACCGCTCCGTCGTCCTGACGGGGGAGCGCGACAAGATCGGGCTCGTCTATCCGCGGAAGGAACGGATCTTCGACGTCCGCTATTTCCGCGTCACGACCGAAAACGGAAAGGTCGCGAACCTCACCCCCATCCCCTCGCCTTAAAAAAACTCCGCGAAATTTCCGCGGAGTTTTTTAAGACAAACGCTTGACAAGTAAACTTGGCAGTGCTATCCTATAGATGACAAGTAAACTTGGCAAGGAGGGAAGGATGGAGGAAAAGGAACTCTCCAAAGATGAGATCTTGGAGCGGAGCCGCAAGGAGAACGAAAAGAACGGCGACGAGCGGGAACAGGCAAAGTGGAAATGGGTGACTTACAGCGGCTATCTCGCGACGGTCATCGCCATCGTCATCCTCATGTGGTGCTACATTTTGCTCCACAAGGCCGAGGAGTTCTTCTACCCGCTGTACGTTCTGTTGGGCACGGGCATGAGCGCGCAGACCACCTGCCAGGCGATCGTCATGAAAAAGGGCAAGGGCAAGACGATCAGCATCGTCTGCGCCGTCCTGCTGATCGCCGTGACGATCGCCATGTGGGTGCTCTTTGCCCTCTCCCTTGCGGGGATCGAATTTTGAGGTGAAAGAGATGGAAGAAAGAGACGAAGAACAGCTCTCCAAAGAGGAGATCCTGGCGCGCAGCCGCAAGGAGAACGAGAAATCGGGCGACGAGCGGGAACGGGGGCGCAGACTGTGGACGAAAAACGTCGGGTTCATGGCGACCGTGCTCGCCTGCGCCGTCGCCCTCATCGTGCGGGTGTGCTTCGAGGACGATGTCCCCTACGAAATCATGGCGATCATCCTGACCGGGCTTGCGGCGCAGAATATCACGGAAACGTTCATCACCGAGAACAGGAAGTTAAAGGCGTTCACGTTTGGCGTGGCGGTGATATCGATCGGCGTAGCGATCTTATATTGGGTGGAGTTCGGGCTGCAACTTGCGGGAACGATATCATAAATGGACGAGAAACTCATTCTCCGCAACCGCCTGAAGGAGGCGCGCGCGGAAAAAAATCTATCGCAGGGGGAGCTCGCCGCGCTCGTCGGCGTGTCGCGGAATACGATCTCCTCCATCGAGACGGGACAATTCTGCCCCACGGCGAAGCTCGCCCTCGTTCTGTGCATCGCGCTCGATAAGACGTTCGAAGAGCTCTTCTATTTTTGAGCCCCCCTCGGCTTACGCCTCGCCAGCCTTACGGCGGCAGGAACCGCCGCAAGGCCCATCGCGGTTGCCACCGCTCCCGTCACGGCGCCGCTCACAGTGCACCGCACTGTTGAGCAGAATGGCGCCGTTCCCCCTACGTCATTCCGAACGAATGTGAGGAATCTGAAACCGAGATTCCTCGCAGACAATCATTTCGCACTCCGTATATGTCTTTTCGGCTCGGAATGACGTAAAAGGAAACGCAGGGCGGAATGACGTAATTTAGAATGACACCCCCTCAGTCTCGGCTACGCCTCGACAGCTCCCCCTCGAGGGGGCGCCAAGGGAGTTTTTCTTGCTGTCCCCTTGAGGGGTCATAAGACGCACTCCTGCCGATCAGCCCAGTGGGCTGTCGGCGGCGGCTTATGGTGAGTGAGCGCATTCTCAGCGCGAACGGTGACCGAGG
>CANPZH010000064.1 GCA_947589335.1 uncultured Clostridia bacterium
CTTATCGACAGCGCCGATTTTCTTCTGATAGTTTTTAGCCATTGGAAAACCTCTCGATCGTGATTTATTTTACATTAAATTTTTCATTGTAGGATTCGATAGACTGAACGATTATCTCCCTTGCAGCCTCAGCGCCCTGAACCTCGTCAACCGCCGTGTCCTTGTTTTCAAGGCTCTTATAGACGGTGAAGAAGTGGCACATCTCGGTGAAAACGTGCCGTGGGATCTGAGATATGTCGGTGTATTCGTTGTAGTTCGGATCGTCAAACGGAATGGCGATTATTTTTTCGTCGTTTCTTCCGTTGTCAACCATTCTTATTACGCCTATCGGATAGCACCGTATAAGCGTCATCGGATAAACGACCTGGCTGCAAAGCACCAAAACATCGAGCGGATCGAGGTCGTCGCCGTATGTGCGCGGTATAAAGCCGTAGTTTGCAGGGTAGTGCGTGGAGGTGTACAGTATCCTGTCAAGCTTTAAAAGACCGGTCTGTTTGTCCATCTCATACTTGCACTTGCTTCCCTTTGGGATCTCGATTACCGCGATAAAGTCGTTTTCATTGATTCTTGAGGAGTCGATATCATGCCAAATATTCATAAATGCTTTTCATTCCTTTCGCAAGTCTTATCCGAAAACAGGGCAATCTGTGTACTTCGGATATTAATTTTCTCTATTTTATCACAAATGTATTGATAATGCAACAATGACAAAGAAGCAAATAAAAATATTGCAAAATATATGTATTTATGCTATAATACCCTCATTCGCTGTCTTTTGGGACGATGCGGCGATTAAAATTTTATTTGCTTGTGTTATGATATGCCCCCGCATAAATCTCAAGGCTCCGAGCAGGTAAGCTTGGCTTGCTCCGCTTTGATTAAAAATTTTCGGAGGACTGCGGGATATGCTGCGGGGATATGTCATAATAAAAATTTATGAGGTGATAATATATGAGCAGTTGGATCAATGAAGCGGTGTTCTATCAAATCTACCCGATAGGCTTCTGCGGAGCGCCGGAGTATAATGACTGCAAGCAGGAGTACCGTCTTGACAAGATAAAGGAGTGGATACCGCATCTTAAAAAGCTCAATGTAAACGCTATATATCTTGGACCGGTGTTTGACTCCACAAAGCACGGATATGATACCAAGGATTATTACAAGGTCGATACGAGACTCGGCGACAATGCGTCGTTCAAGTCAATATGCGACGAGCTCCACGCAAACGGGATAAAGATCGTGCTCGACGGCGTGTTCAACCATGTCGGAAGAGAGTTTGCGCCCTTCAAGGAAGTGCGTGAGAAGAGGGAGGGCACAAGCTACCGCTTCTGGTTCAACATTGATTTTTACGGAAATTCGCGCTACAACGACGGCTTCGACTATCAGAACTGGGAGGGACACCCCGAGCTCGTCAAACTCCGCCTTGAGAACACGGATGTGCAGAACTATCTCATGGACGCCGTGCGCTTCTGGATCCGCGAATTCGGCATCGACGGGCTGCGGCTCGACGTGAGCTATCTCCTCCCGCAGTGGTTCTTCGAGCTGCTGCGCCGCACGGTGCGCGAGTTCCGCGAAGATTTCTTTCTCGTCGGCGAGGTCATCCACTGCACCAACTTCGCGCAGAACATCTGCCCGGAGCGGCTGAACTCCATCACGAACTACGAGTGCTTCAAGGGGATGCTCTCCGCCTTCAATTCGGACAATCTGTTCGAGATCGAGCACTCGCTCACCCGTCTCTTTTCGAGCGAGCCCTGGGCGCTCTATGCGGGCAAGCGCATGCTCAATTTCGTCGATAACCACGACGTCGTGCGCGCCTGTACCGCCCTGAAGGAGAAGCGGAACCTCCTCAACCTGTACACTCTGCTCTTCACGATGCCGGGGATCCCGTGCGTCTATTATGGCTCGGAATTCGGCGCGGAGGGGGACAAGGGGGACTTCGACGCCCGTCTCCGCCCCTGTATCGACGAGCTGGACAAGGGCGCGCACCCCGAGCTTGCCGCACACATCGGAAAGCTCGCCCGTATCCGCAGGGAGAGCCGCGCGCTGCAGTACGGCAGCTACCGCAAGGCGACCCTTTCCAACCGCTATTTCTCCTTCGTGCGCGAATATGAAGGAGAGCGGATCATCGTCGCGATCAACATCTCGGACGGAGATCCCACCGTGCGCGTGGAAGAAGCCGAGGGCGTCGATCTTCTGACGGGGCAGATCCGCAACCTGAACGACATCTATCTGCCGCCTTTTTCTTCGTCGGTCTACAGGAAACTGTAAAAAGTACGCCGGCGAAGCGGATTTCAAAGAAATTTCCGAAAATCTCTTGAAAATAGCTTGCTTTTCGGCTCGGAATCGGCTAAAATGGAATAGCTTGCAGAGATGGCGGAGCGGTTGAACGCGCACGATTCGAAATCGTGTTATGCAGGAATGTATACAAGGGTTCGAATCCCTTTCTCTGCGCCAAGCGGCGATAATACGGACCCTTCCGGGCTCGTATTATTTTTTTATGCGGAGGTGACATCATCATGTGTACGGCGATCTCTTATACGACAAAGGATCATTACTTCGGGCGCAACCTCGACCTCGAGTATTCCTACCGGGAAGAGGTGACGATCGTCCCGCGCAACTATCCCTTCCGCTTCCGCAGAGCGGGGGAGCGGAAGCGCCACTACGCGCTCATCGGCATGGCGTACGTGCAGGACGGCTACCCGCTCTACTACGACGCCGTCAATGAGAAGGGGCTCGGCATGGCGGGGCTGAATTTCCCCGGGAATGCCGTCTATTCCACGGCGCAGGAGGGGAAGGAGAACGTCTCGCCCTTCGAATTCATCCCGTACCTTCTCGGGAGCTGTGCGACCCTTTCCGAAGCTCGCAAGGCGCTTGAGCGCGTCCTCCTCGTCGACATTCCCTTCTCAAAGGAGCTGCCGCTGACGCCGCTGCACTGGATGATTGCGGACGGGAGCGGGTCGCTCGTCGTGGAGCAGACGGCGGAGGGACTGCGGGTTTATGACGATCCCGTCGGCGTGATGACGAACAATCCGCCCTTCCCCGTCCAGATGACGATGCTCGCGAACTACATGCAACTCTCCCCGAAACAGGCGGAGAACCGCTTTGCGCCGTCCGTGCCGATCGAGGCATACAGCCGCGGCATGGGCGCAGTGGGGCTCCCGGGGGATATGTCCTCCTTCTCGCGCTTTGTCAAAGCGGCGTTCGTCAAGAGCAATTCCGTCGCGGGAGAGGGGGAAAAGGAGAGCGTGAACCAGTTCTTTCATCTGCTCTCCTCCGTCGAACAGCCCCGCGGCAGCGTGCTCTGGAACGGACACTATGAGATCACCGTCTATTCCTCCTGCTGCAATGCGACGAAGGGGATCTACTACTATACGACCTATGAAAACCGTGCGATCAACGGGATCAGCCTCTTCCGCGAGGATCTCGAGGGGACGGAGCTCATCCGCTACCCCCTCCTGCAAGAAGAGCTCAGGATCGGGAACTGACCTTAGATTTCCCCGCGAAGGGGGAAGGGGGGACATATGGAATACACCTTGGTCACGGGCGCGTGCGGGGGACTCGGGCGCGCGTTCTGCAAGATCCTCGCCGCGCGCGGGGAGCCGCTCTTTCTGACGGGGCGGGATGAAAACCGCCTTGCGGCGCTCGGCGAAGAGCTGCAGAAGGCTGCTCCCGGGCTCGCGGTCGAATACTTTCCCTGCGATCTCACGCTCGAGGGCTCAAGGAGGCGGCTGTTTGCCTATGCAGACCGTCTCGGCGCCGCTTTCCGCAGGCTCGTCTATGTCGCGGGGGCGGACGTACAGAAGGCGTTCGAGAAGTACTCCGAGGAGAAGCTCGTCATGCAGGCGAGGGTCAACTTTGAGGGCGCGGTCTCCGTGACCCGCTCGGTCATGTCCCGCGCCCGTCTCGACGGGACGACGGAACTGCTTGCAATCGGGAGCGTCTCTGGGATTTACCCGATGCCCTACTTTGCCCTCTACAGCGCGACCAAGCGGGCGCTTTCGCAGTTCTATTCGGCGCTCCGCACCGAGCTGAAGGGGAGGGCGAAGGTCACCTGCGTGCTTCCCGGCGCCATGCCGACGCGGGAGGACGTCAAGGAGAACATCCGCGCGCAGGGACTGTGGGGGAAGCTCGCCGCCATGCCTCCCGAAACGGTCGCGCTTGCGAGCCTCAAAGCCGTATCGAAGAACAAAAAGCGGGTGATCGTCGGGGTGTGGAACAAGCTGATGAGAGCGGTCACGGCTCCCGTCCCGGAGGCATGGAAGATGAAGTGGATCGCCGGGAAGTGGAGCAAAACGGAAAAGGACGCCTTTTGAGCGTCCTTTGCTTTATCACGATTTCAATCATCTTGGCGCGCAGGCGGCTTTGCCCTCCCGCCTATTTTTTCCGCTTGATCTCTTCCTCCTCCTCGGGGGTCGAAAAGGAGAACCCGATGCTCGGTTTGCGGTCGATCAGGGTGCGGACGAAGTCTTCATACCAGACGGGTTTGACGACGATCACGATGTATTTGGTCTGAAAATCGTCGAAATAGACCGCAAGTTTATCGAGCCCCTTGAACAGATGGACGGAACAGATCGACTTGATCTCGTACTTGGAGCGGATCAGCCCGAAGCGGGTGATGAGCAGACGGTCGGTGATGACGTACTGTGAGCGGATGAGCATCGCGATGATGAGGACCGCAAGGAAAATGCACACAAAAAAGAGGATGATATGCTGCATCCAGCCGTAGACGGAGCCGGGATCTTCCTCCAAAAAGGCGAGAAAGCGCCAGAGCGTCAGCCCGAATCCCGCGGCGCAGAGTACGAGCCCGATCACGAAGAGGACGATCATGACCGGGGAAAAACGGAAGGGATAGCGCTTGGGCTGCGGCGTTTCCCGCTTGGCTTCGAGAGTTTCCATACCGACAGTATAAAGCATCCGTGCGGAAAAATCAAATCATTTTCCGTGCGGGAAGAATTTTTCGGAAATTTTTCGGATCCTTTGAAGGGAATGTCTTGAAATTCCTTGCGGGAGTTGTTATAATAGGAAGCGATAGGTTTTGTCATAAAGGCGGAAGCACATGGGACTTTCTCTCGACGAATGCAAAAAACTCATCGACCTTACGCCCTATCCCCGTCCGGAGCCCTACCGCTCGATGGAGGAGATGCAGGAGGCGTGCGACGCGCTGCTGAAATATCTTTTGCGCGAGCGGGGCATGATCGCCGCGTTCAGCGCGACCTACGAAAAGAAGCGCGGGCTCATCCGCAATTATATGACGGAGCGGCCGGCGAACCCCATTCCCGGGGATATCCTCGAACTGCAGGATAAACTCTTCTGGTCGGAGACGCTGGCGAGAGGGGTCGTCGACGTCGGGGAGATCCCGGAGATCAAGTACGGCATCTCGCTATGGGAGGGGGACATCACGCGGCTGAATGCCGACGCGATCGTCAACGCCGCCAACAACCGTCTGCTCGGCTGCTGGCTGCCCGGGCACAAGTGCATCGACAATGCGATCCACTCCTTTGCGGGGATGCAGATGAGAGGGGACTGCGCACGGCTCATGGCGAACCAAGGGGGATCGGAGGAGTGCGGCGAGGCGAAGGCGACCCGCGCATACAATCTCCCGGGCAAATACGTCATCCATACCGTCGGACCCATGTGCGGCAGGGAAGTGACGGAGCTCCAGCGGGGAGAACTGCGCTCCTGCTATACCTCCTGCCTCAATCTCGCGGAGGAGCTCGGCTGCGAGTCCGTCGCCTTCTGCTGCATCGCGACCGGCGTATTCAACTTCCCCCGCGCGGAAGCGGCGGAGATCGCCGTCGGCGCCGTCATGAACTGGAAGATGCACCACCGCGGGAAGAAGATCAAGGTGATCTTCGATACCTATCTTCCCGAAGACACCGAGATCTACAGACAGATCTTGAAGCTGGTCTGACGTCCGCCCGCCCGTTTTTCCCTCGGGCGGGTTTTTTTCGGCGGATTTTTTCGCCGCCGAGGTTGAAATTGCGCGGCGGGTGTGATATACTTTTGTCATCAAGGAAATCGCGGAGGTATCTATGGAAAATTTATTGCTGGGGATCTCGACGGGTGCGCTCATCGGGATCATCGTCGGAGCGGCGATCGTCCTTCTGCTCCTTCTTGCGGTCATTTGGGCGGTCTCTGCACGCAATCGCTTTGTCCGCCGCAAGAATCTCCTCGAAGAGGCTTGGGCGACTGTCGACGTCCAACTCAAAAAGCGCTACGATCTGATCCCCAACCTCGTCGAGACGGTCAAGGGGTACGCGCGGCATGAGAGCGGAACGCTGGAGGCGGTCATCTCTGCGCGGAATGCGGCGATGACGGCCTCGGGCGACGCCAAGATCGCGGCGGAGAATGCGCTGAGCGGAACGCTCAAATCCCTCTTCGCCTTACAAGAGGCCTATCCCGACCTCAAGGCGAACGCCAATTTCCTCGACCTTCAGGGCAAGCTCAGCCGCGTGGAGGAGGAGATCGCTTCGGCGCGGCGGTATTACAACGGCACGGTCAAGGAGTACAATACCGCGATCGAGCTGTTCCCCTCGAGCATTGTCGCGGGGCTGATGAACCTGAAGCGGCGTCCCTATTTCGAACTCGACAGCGATGCGGAGCGCGCTGCGCCCTCCGTCAGGTTCTGAGCGATGGGCAGGGCGAAGCTCCTCTTCGGCGCCGTATGTGCGGCGCTGCTTTGTCTGCTCCTCTTGGGGATCGGCGCGGCGCGGACGCAAACTGCCGACGCCGCGACGGCGGGGGAGTACGGCTTCCGGATCAAACGGTTCCAAGTGGAGATGGCCGTCTCCGCCGACCGAACGGTCGAGACGACGGAGACGATCACCGTCGGCTTTACGGGGTACAGCGCGCACGGCATCATCCGCGACTTCCCGCTCGACAGCGGCGTGCGCTATGAGGGGATCCGTGCGGAATGTTCGAGCGACGACTTCTCTCCCTATGTCCAAACGGACGACGCCTCCTTCCTCTCCCTCTATCTGCGGGGAGAGGGGCTCGTGCGCGGGCAAGAGATCGTCTATACCATCTCTTACACGATGTACCTTCCCGCCATCGAGGGCGCGGAGGGCTATCTCCCGCTCGACGTCATCGGCTACGGCTGGGCGACCGAGATCGAAGACGTCTCCGTCCGCGTGACGGTCCCCGAAGGGCTCAAGGACTACGCCGTCCTCTCGGGCAGCGCGGGCGCAAAGGGCAACGAGGAGAACGTGCAGGCGAGCCGTGAAGGAGATCTCCTCCTTCTCACCGTGCCGCGGCTCAGCTCCCGCTCGATGTCTGCGGGGATCACGCTGGAACTGCAATTCGTGGACGGCGTCCTCACGGAGGCGACCGATTTCCCCCTGCTCTACGCCCTCCTTGCGGGCGGACTTCTGATCGGGCTCGCGCTTCTGGTCAAGGTAGTCTTCTTCCGCCGGCCGCTCATGACGGAGACGGTCAACCTGACGGCTCCCGAGGAGATGGATCCTTTGCTCATGGGGAAACTCATCGACAACAAGGTGGACGCGGAGGACCTCGGCTCGCTCGTCTATTACTTGGCGGAACATGGGTATCTGACTATCGACATGAGCGAGGACGCGGACGATCCGCTCTTGAAGGCGACGGAAAAGATGCCGCCCATCGACGCGCCCGAATACCTGAAAGTCTATTACGAGGGGCTCTTCCGCGGGCGGGATCATGTCCGCGCGTCCCAGCTCAATGCCGCCTTCTATGAGACGGCAAAGTCGGTCGTTGCGGGAGTTTCTCTCCGCAGCGGAAAGATGTACCGCACCTCCTGCAATGTAGCAACCGTCCTCTTCGGCGTGCTGTCCGTCCTCGTGCTCGGCGGATTCGCCTTTCTCTATAACCTCCTGTCCGTCTTCAAGGGCTATTATTACTGGATCGGATTCCCCGTCTGCCTGATCGCATACCTCTTGGCGTGCGCGGGGAGCCGCACGGCGAAACAGCGGGAGAAGAAGTGGAAAAAGCCGACGACGGTCTTGTATCCGCTGCTCCTCTTTGCGATCTCTCTGCTTCCCGCATTCGCCTTTACGATCTTCGGCTGCGCGGGGTTCGGCGCCCTGACGGGGTGGATCCTCACGCTCTCCGCCTCGGTCACCGGGCTGATCGGAGGGCTCTTCCTCACGAGAACGGAGGAATATTCCGCCCGTCTCGGGCACATCCTCGGCTTCCGCCGCTTCATTGTCGTCACGGAGAAAGATCGCATCGAATTCATGCTGAAAGAAGATCCGGGGC
>CANPZH010000065.1 GCA_947589335.1 uncultured Clostridia bacterium
GGGAGATGATCATCGGAAGACAGGCGCCGAAGAGGCTGTACCCGTTCTTCTTCTGCAGCTCCATCATCTTCATCTGATAGGTCTGCTTGTCGTTCGCGTACTGCTTCTGCAGCTTCTCGAGCTCGGGCTGGAGCTTGCGCATGATGAGCGACTGCTTGCGCATCTTGACGCGCTGGTAGATATCGAAGGGCGTCGTGATCGCCTTCAGGATGAGCGCAAAGACAATGACGCCGACACCGACCATGCCGACGCTCTCGATGATCACTCTGACGAATTGCCCCAACCCGTTGAGATTGATGGTGAACCCCTGTTCGAGGAGGGGGAATGCGGGGTTTGCCGCGATCAATGCAGATAACATGTTTTTTTCTCCCGTCCGTCAATAGAGCCAACGAACTTTCCAGAACAGCTCGGGCGCAGGGTCCGGACCTCCCTTGGAGAAGGGATTACAGCGTAAAATCCGCCATAGCCCGAGCAGGATCCCGACCGGAACGCCCCAGTTGTTGATGCACCGCTTGGTGTATTCCGAGCAGGAGGGCTCATAGAGGCAGGTGTGGCGGGACAGATAGGTCTGATAGAAGCGGATCGCGCGGATGCAGCACGCCTTGAGCACGGGGCGGTAGAGCCGCTTTCTGAGGAAGCGGTAATTTTCCCCGATCAGCCTGCGGATATCAAGCGCCGGTGAGGCGTTCTTTTCGGAAGATCGCGCCGAGATCCCGCCTGAATTCCTCATAAGAATAATTCTCCGCTATTCTCGGGATGAGCAGAAAAACGCAGGGCGTCGTCAGTTTGTCCGCATGGAAACGGAATGCCTCCCGCAAGAGCCGTTTGATGCGGTTCCTTCTGACGCTTTTTCCGTATTTTTTTCCGACGCACACCGCCATCCCCGTCCGTCCGGCAGGGGAATAGACGACCGTCACGGACGCGCTGTACGCGCGTTTGCCGGCTTTCAGAAGTTTTCTGAAGTCCTGTTTCTTCTTTAAGCGAAGATACTTCACCTTATGCGGAGATGTGCTTTCTGCCCTTGTTTCTTCTTCTCTTGAGCACGTTCCTTCCCGCCTTGCTTGCCATTCTCTTGCGGAAGCCGTGCACCTTGCTTCTCTGTCTCTTTTTGGGCTGGTAAGTCCTTTTCATATCCTTTTACTCCTTTCCTCGCTTGCGCGTAAAAATATCTCTTTCCGTATGATTATAAAGAATTTCCCCTCTTTCGTCAAGCGATTATTGGGCGTTTCTGACGGGCAAAATCAAATATAGCGTGTCTTTCTTTTCCTTATTTTGGAGGATGAAGGGGGAAATTGCCCCGTTGAAGGAGAGCACGCACTCCTCTTCCCCGAGCGCCTTGAGCGCGTCGAGCAGGTATTTTGCGTTCATGGAGATGGTCAGATCCTTCCCGTTCGTCGCGGCGCCGACGGTCTCGAAGACGTTCCCGATCTCCGAATTGGAGGTGATCTTCACGGCGTCCCCGCCGATCTCGAGGGTGATGAGGTTGTTCTTGTCCCCGCGGATGAGGATCGCCGCACGCTCGACGCTCGCAACGAGTTCGAGCCTCGTCAGCGTCGCCTCCGTCAAAAAGGAAGAGGGGATCACGCTCTCTTTCCTGATGAAATCGCCCTGATAGAGGCGGGAAACGATCGTCATATCCCCGGTCCCGACGAGCATCATGCCGCCCTGCGTATAGACGGTGATCTCCTCTTCGTCGTCCTCGAGCATGCGGGAGATCTCCGCGAGCGTCCTTGCGGGGCAGATGATGCTCTTTTCCCCGCTCTTGCCGAGGATCTCCTGGGAGGAGAGGGCGAGGCGGTAGCCGTCGAGCGCGGTCGCCTCGAGGCGGTCTTTGAACTCGAAGAGGCACCCCTTGAGGATGGGGCGGGAATCGTCCTGCGCGCAGCAGAACGCCGTCTCCGCGATGATCTTTTTCAGGCTGCCCTGCTTCATGACGAAATAGTTTTCGCCGATCTCGAGGTCGATCTTGGGGAACTCCTCGGCGGGAAGGGCCTGCAGATAGGAGGAGGAATCCCCATAGCCGATCTCCAGCCCCCGTTCGTCCGTGCGGACGGTGATCTCTTCATCGGTCAGCTTGCCGATGAAGTCGGCAAAGAGCTTCCCGGGGACGCAAGCCTCTCCCTCTTCGAACACTTCGGCTTTGAGCGTCTTGCGGATGGAGAGCTCCCCGTCGGTCGCGAGCAGTTCGATCCCGTCGCTCCCCGCGGTGATCTTGATGCACTCCATCACCGGCGCAGTCGTGCGGACC
This sequence comes from uncultured Clostridia bacterium, assembly GCA_947589335.1. GTDB lineage: Bacteria > Bacillota > Clostridia > Christensenellales > Borkfalkiaceae > Gallimonas. The sequence goes on from CANPZH010000065.1 coordinate 2,249, forward strand.
GCGCACGCCTTGCTCGTCTTCAAGACCGCTTCCGAAAGGGACATCCCGTCGCATACGAATTTCATGGTTTCCTCCTTGATGATTCTTTTTTATAAAAGAATTTTTAATAATACTAATAATAAAGGCGGTGGACAGGTGGACAACTTGTCCTTCCCTCTCCCGTTTCCTCTATTATAGCGAAAAAGGCGGAAAATTTCAAGCAAAAAACGATTTTTTCGGAAAATCCCCGCCGAAAAACTTCGTGGAAAAGTGTGTGGACGGGCTGTGGAGAAAAAAGGGGCTTTCCACGGGGGAAAAGGGAGGCTCCCGCCGACGGAAGAGGGGGAAGAGAGGAGGACGCGGGAAAGAGGGAAGAACTCCACAGAACTTTCCACTTTGTGGAAAAAGAGAGGGCGCGTTTTTGACAAACGGTTGAAAAAGCCGAAGAGTTGTGATATAATCGGGATATGGAGAAAAAAGCGCCCGATTTGGAGGGCTATCTTGCCTTGATCAACGGAAGAGAGGGGGAGAGATTCCGCCGTTTCCGCGATCTTCTCGCCGAATACAACGGAAAATTCAACCTGACGTCGGTCACGGACGGGGAGGAAGTCCTCTATAAGCACTTCCTCGACTCCGCCGCCGGGGAATTCCTCTTTCCCGTAGGCGCGTCCGTTGCGGAGGTCGGCTCCGGGGCGGGGTTTCCTTCCCTGCCGCTGAAGATCCTGCGGGAGGACCTCGTCTTTACCCTCTTCGAGAGCACCGAAAAAAAGTGCGGGTTTTTGCGGATCGCCGCAAAGGAACTCGCTTTGGAGGGGGTTACGGTCTGCAATCTGCGGGCGGAGGACGCGGCAAGGCGGGAATACCGCGAGGGGTTCGACGTCTGCTGCGCCCGCGCCGTCGCCCGTCTGAACACCCTTGCGGAGTACTGTCTCCCGCTCGTGAGGCCGGGCGGCAGATTCGTGGCATATAAAGGAGGGGACGCCTCTGAGGAGATCGCCGAGGCGGAGAGAGCGGTCGCGCTTCTCGGCGGCGGAAAACTGCACAGGGCGGAGTTTTCCCTCCCGGAGGACATGGGGAAGAGGACCCTCGTCTGGTGCGAAAAAGTGGGGAATACCCCCGCAAAATACCCCCGCGGGCGGGGAAAAGAGAGGAGTGCGCCCATATTATGACGATCAGGACTTGTGCGCTCACCGGGCACAGGGATCTTCCCTCGGACTTCGACAAAAACGCCCTCTACGACCTGTTCGAAGACCTCTTGAAGAGGGGCTGCGACTGCTTTCTGTGCGGCATGGCGCAGGGATTCGACCTCGCCGCCCTCGGCGTCCTCGTGGATCTCAAGCGGAAATACCGCTTTACGGCGGAGGCGTGCATCCCCTATGAGGGGCACGAAAGGGGCTTTGCGCCCGCGGAAAAGCGGAAGCTGAGGGAACTCCTCCCCTGGTGCGACAGAAAGACCGTCCTGTTCGGGAGCTATCAAAAGGGCTGTTTTCTCGCGCGGGACCGCTACATGGTGGACTGTGCCGACGCCGTCGTCGCCTATTGCCGGCGGGAGACGGGGGGAACGGCCTACACCGTCCGCTATGCCGAGAAGAAGGGGAAAGAAGTGATCCGCCTGTGAGGAATCGCGGGAAAAACCGTTAGAAAACCCGAAAAGGGTGGTATATATCATATAAATAAGAAATTTTTTCGGAGGTAAGACCATGTGGCTTTCAACGCTCACTCCCCTCGAACACGTCTTTTTCTGGATCGCGATCGCGGCGAGCGCCCTGCTCGTCATACAGATCATTCTCCTGCTCGTCTCGTTCGGCGGGGGCGATCTCGATGCGGACGGCGACTTCGACATGGACGGGGACACCGATACGGACGGCGGGCTCGGGATCTTCACGGTCAAGGGCCTGACGGCGTTCTTTGCGCTCGGCGGCTGGTGCGGGTTCGCGGCGGCAAGCTATATGCCGGATAACGTCTGGGCGCCCATCCTCATCTCCGTCGCGGCGGGGCTCGTCGCCTTTCTCGGCGTGGGCTTTGCGCTGAAGGGGATCTCCAAACTGCAGTGCGCGGGCAATCTCGAGTCCGATAAACTGGTGGGAAAGACGGCGACCGTCTATGTCTCCGTGCCCGCCGCCCGCTCGGGAAGGGGAAAGATCACCCTCACCGCGCAGGGGAAATACATGGAGATCGACGCCGTCACCGACGGCGACCGTATCCCCGCGGACGAACAGGTGGAGATCGTCTCCTATTCGGACGACTTCGCGATCGTCCGCAAGCAATCTTAACAGACAAAGAAGCATCTTTAAGGAGGAAATATTATGCCTACTGCTATCATTGCCGTCATCGTCGTTGCGGTGCTCGTTCTCGTCATGATCGTGCTGACGATCGCCGTGCGCTACAAGACCTGCCCGCCCGACAAGATCATGATCATCTACGGTAAGATCCGTCCCAATCCCGACGGCACCTACCGCAGCGCGAAGTGCGTCCACGGCGGCGCGTCCTTCGTTGCGCCCTTCTTCCAGAAGTACACCTTTATGGATCTGACCCCGCTGTCCATCTCGGTCGACCTCAAGAGCGCGCTCTCCAAACAGAATATCCGTATCGACGTGCCGAGCATCTTCACCGTCGGCGTGTCGACCGATCCGGGCGTCATGCAGAACGCCGCCGAGCGCCTGAGAATGCTCACCCTTGCGCAGATCTCCGACCTCGCGCGGGACATCATCTTCGGCCAGCTCCGTCTCGTCATCGCAACGATGAACATCGAGGAGATCAACGCAGACCGCGATAAGTTCCTCGAGGCGATCTCGCGGAACGTCGAAGGGGAGCTCAAAAAAGTGGGGCTCAGGCTGATCAACGTGAACGTCACGGATATCACGGACGAATCGGGCTACATCGTCGCGCTCGGCAAGGAGGCGGCGGCAAAGGCGATCAACGACGCGAAGATCTCGGTCGCGGAAGAGGACAAGAAGGGCTCCATCGGCGAAGCGAACGCGAAGATGGAACAGCGCATCCGCGTGGCGGAGGCGGAGTCCACGGCGATCGAGGGCGAAAACAAGGCGAAGGCGGAGATCGCCCGCTCGCAGGCGCTCCTGCGCGAGAAGGAGGCGGAGGCGTTGAAGCTCGCCGTCACCGCGGAAAAGGTGCAGGCCGCGAAGGCGCTCGAAGAGAGCTACAGCGCCGAGCAGAAGGCGGAGATCTCCCGTGCCGCACGCGAGAAGGCGACGAAGGAAGCGGACGTCATCGTCGCGGCGGACATCGAAAAGCGCAAACTCGAGATCGAGGCGGAGGCGGTCGCCGAACAGACCCGCAGAAAGGCACAGGGCGAGGCGGACGCGATCTACGCGAAGATGGACGCGGAAGCGCGCGGCGAGCGGGAAAAGCTCACCAAACAGGCGGAAGGTATGGACGCGCTCGTCAGGAGCGCGGGCACCTCGGACGAGGCCGTGCGGCTCCTCATCGCCGAAAAACTCGAGACGATCGTCGCCGAGCAGGTCAAGGCGATCTCCGGCGTCAAGATCGACAAGGTCACCGTCTGGGACGGCGGGCAGAACGCGGACGGGAAGACGTCTACGGCGAATTTCCTCTCGGGGCTTCTGAAGAGCTTGCCTCCGCTCGAGGAGATCTATGAGATGGCGGGGCTGTCGCTGCCCAAGGCCGTCGCTCCGCAGAAGGCGGAACCCGCCGCGGAAAAACCCGCGGAGACGGGCAAGAAAAAAGCCTGAACGCGACCCGTATCGGGAAAACAAGACCCATTTCAAAAAACGGAGCCGAGAGGCCCCGTTTTTTCTACTTACGTCATGTTGAGCTTGTCGAAACATGGACCTTATTACAATACGGTTCACACTTCGACGACGAAGCGCCGCGGCATTTTGCCGCGGCGCTCCTGCTCAGTGTGACGTGAAAGGGAACGTCATTCCGCCCCGCGCACCCTATACGTCATTCCGAACGAATGTGAGGAATCTCGGCCTCAGATTCCTCCTCCCTTCGGTCGTCGGAATGACATAAGAGCCAATCTTGCTGTCCCCTTGAGGGGAAAGTGGCGAACGCAGTGAGCCGAAAGGGGTGTTGCAAAAATGATGACACCCCCTCAGTCGCTCCGCGACAGCTCCCCCTCAAGGGGGCGCCAAGCGAGCAATCCCAAATACGTCATGTTGCCCCGTGTTTCTTTCGTACGTCATTCCGAACGCATGTGAGGAATCCCAATTACGTCATTCTGAGCCGCGCAGAATGCGCGTGTCGAAGAATCGCACCTTATTGTAATGCGGTCCATGTTTCGACTGCGCTCAACATGACGTAAAGAACGGCGCGGCATAATGCCGCGCCGCGCCCGCCCGAATGTAACGAAAAGAAACTCCGGAGCGGGGAGGCGGGGAAAGAAACGCGCAGGGGCTTTACATTTCCGCGCGGCCGTGTTATAATATCCGCATGGAAAAATTGTGTTTCGGCGACGGAGAGAAGATCGGCGTGTTCGACGGGGAGAAGACTGCGCTCTGCGAGAGCGAGCCCATTCTGCGCTACCGGGAATATGCCGAGACGCGGACGAAAAACGACGAATGGAAGTTCGGAGGCGAGGGCGCGCGCTTCCGCGGCGATTACGACGTGTACGACGCCCGCAAGCGGGAAGAGGTCTCGGCGTGCATCAACGGCGTCGCGTGGCGGGGGGAGAAGGTCGTCTATTCCTTCACCGTCAACGAGTCCTCCGGCGTCTATTGCAAGGACGTATCCGATCCGAAGGCGCGGGAGGAGCATATTCTGACCTCTTCGGACGAAGAGATCCTCTCTCTGAGCGGCGGCGGGGACGTCCTCGCCGTGACGGTGCGGCGGGACGGTGTGACCTCCTCCGTCGGGACGCTCGATTTGCGCAATTCGGAGCTGAAGACCCTCACGGACGGGGACGCGCGGGACGCCAATCCCTGTTTTTGCCCGCTCGACGGCCGTATCTGGTTCGACAGCGCGGGCGTCGGCAGGAACGCGGAGGGGGAGTTTACGGGCGACTATGCGCCCGCTGCGCTCTGTTCCTTCGACCTCGTCACGACGGAGATCCGCGAGGAGGCGCAGGCGAAGGGAGACTCCCTCGTCAAGCCGAAATTTGCGGAAAACGGCGACCTGTATTACATCCGCCGCCCCAACCGTCCCGAAAAGCACGGCAATCTCTTTGTCGACATCCTCCTCTTTCCCTTCCGCATCCTCAAGGCGATCTTCGGATTTTTGCAGGCATTTGTGATGATTTTCGGGCACACCAGCCTCTCTTCGCAGACGGAGGGCGGAGACAACCCCGCAAGGGGCAAAAAGACGGACGCCCGCAAGCTCTGGCTGGACGGCGCCATGATCGAGGCGGACCGCGAATACAAGCGCAACGCCCGCAAGGCGAAGGGGGAAGCGGGATTTATCCCCATGAGCTGGAAGCTCGTCCGCCGCACGGAAAAAGGCGAGGAGACGGTCAAAAACGGCGTGTGCGACTTCGCCCTCTGCAGAGACGGCGGGATCTACTGCACCAACGGCAGGCATATCTTCTACGTGAAAGACGGCAAGAGCCGCAAGATCGCCGACGCGGAGCGGTGTCTCTGCGTTGCGACCGAGACGGCGGCCGCGCCCGAGGAGATCTTTTCGCTGTGAACGGGCTTCCCGGCAAGGTCCGCGGGATCGCCGCATACTGTCCGAGGATCTCCTTCCTCGCGCTCAAATACGTCGCGCCCATGCTCCTCTTGTTCGACGTGAACAAATCCCCCCGCTTCCCCCGGATGAGCTGTCTCGTGCCCGTCTGTTACCTCGCAAACTACGGCATGCTTTGGGCGCTCTTTGCGGACGGGGGCGGACTCATCGGTTTCTTCCTCCTCAACCGGCTCATCGGACTCACCTGAAAACCGCGGAACTTCGCGGTTTTTTTACAACACCTCGCATTCCTCGCGCCGCGCAAAGGGCTATGCTGTTGGGACA
>CANPZH010000066.1 GCA_947589335.1 uncultured Clostridia bacterium
TCCTCGCCCTGCCCAGCGTAGACAGGGAGCGGCGGCTCGTCGGCATCGTGACCGTCGACGACGCAATGGACGTCATCGAAGAGGAGAACACCGAAGATATCGAAAAGATGGCAGGTATCGTCCACGAGGATACGCCCTACCTCAAGGCGAGCGTGTGGTCCGTGTGGAAGAACCGCGTGCCGTGGCTGCTGGTGCTCATGGTCTCGGCGACCTTCACGGGGCTCATCCTCAACAAGTTCGAGTCGATGCTGACGACCGTGCTCGTCGCCTGTATCCCCATGCTGATGGATACGGGCGGAAATTCGGGCTCGCAGGCGTCCGTCACCGTCATCCGCGCCCTCGCCCTCGGCGAGCTGACGACGCGGGACGCGGGCAGGGTCCTCTGGAAGGAGATGCGCGCCTCCGTTCTGCTCGCGCTCACCCTCGCCGCCGCCTGCTTTGCAAAGCTCATGCTGATCGATCGGCTGCTCTTCCGCAACGACGGCTATACCCCCGTCGTCTGCGCCGTCGTGTCGCTGGCGATGTTCTGCACGATCGTCGTCGCAAAGTTCGTCGGCTGCATGCTGCCGCTGCTCGTAAAGAAGTGCCGTCTTGACCCTGCCGCCGTCGCGAGCCCGTTCATCACGACGATCGTCGACGCCGTCTCCCTCATGATCTTCTGCGGTCTCTCGATCGCGATCCTCGGATAAAATATGAAACTGGTCGCAGCAACGGGAAATCTGAATAAACTGAGAGAGTTCCGCGAGATCCTCATAGGGTTCGAGATCGTCTCGGCGGCGGACGCCGGCTTCCTCTCTGAGGTGGAGGAGACGGGGAAGACCTTCTCCGAGAACGCCTTTCTGAAGGCGCGCGCCGTGTGCAGGGCGACGGGGCTCCCCGCGCTCGCAGACGACTCCGGGCTCTGCGTCGAGGCGCTCGGGGGCGCTCCGGGCGTGTACAGCGCCCGCTATGCCGCAAAGTTCGCGCCCGCGGACTGGAGGGCGGGCAACCGCGCCTTTCTGCTCCGCCAAATGGAGGGGATCGAAAACCGCAGGGCATGGTTCACCTGCGCAGTCGCGCTCTGCTTCCCGGACGGGAGGGAACTTTCCGCCGAGGGCCGCGCCTACGGCTCCATCCTGCATGAAAACCGCGGCACGGGCGGGTTCGGATACGACCCCGTGTTCTTGAGCGACGACCTCGGGGTCACCTTCGCGGAGGCCTCCGAGGAGGAGAAAAACCGCGTTTCCCACCGCGGACGGGCGCTTGCCGCCCTCAAAGAACTGTTATGAAGACCTTTCTGGTCCTCTCCGACTCCCACGGCAGGGCGCAGAGGGAGCTCTCGCGGCTCATGCCGCTGTTCGCCGAGAACGACTTCATCGTCCATCTCGGAGACGGCTCGGCGGATATGCGCCCGGTCCTCTCCGAGTACCCCGAAAAGACCTACATCTGCAAGGGCAACTGCGATTTTTCCTACGGCGCGGAGGAGTTCGTCATCGAGGCGGAGGGCGTCTCCGTGCTCTGCTGCCACGGACACAGGCAGCACGTCAAGAGCGGACTTTCGGAGCTTGCCGCCTACGCAAGGAAGAAGGGCTGCGAGGTCGCGCTCTACGGGCACACCCACATTCCCGCGATCGACGAAGTGGACGGCGTGCTCTGCGTCAATCCCGGGAGCCTCGGCGCATGGTCCTCTCCGGCGTATTGCTATCTCGTGATCCACCGCGGGAAGGCCGTTCCGACGCTCGTCCCTCTCTCGTAATGCGCCCATGCGGCGGCTTCTTTTATGACATGACAAAAAAGCGAGACAGACCGTCCCGCTTTTTTCATATATCCCGCTTGTGGGGGATGCTCCCTCAAACGGGGGGAACCGTCTTCGCTTTTTTCGTCTCGTGCAGATGCATGAGCCATCTGCCGACGGCGGCGCCGATGATGATGACGTATCCCGCGATGCTCCATGCGTCGGGGACCTGCGACAGGAAGGCGTAGCCGAGGAGGGCGGCGAACAGCACCTGCGCATAGTCGAACACGGCGATGTCCTTCGCGGGGGCATGGCGGTATGCGGCGGTGATACAGAACTGTCCGACCGTCGCGGAGACGCCCGAGAGCACGAGATAGAGGAATTGCAGTCCGCTCATCGGGGTGTATCCCGCAATGAAGAAGGGCAGAGAGACCGCCGTCGAGAAGGCGGAGAAGAAGAACACCGTCATGATCCCGCGTTCGCCCTTGACGCCGAGGATCCGCACGCAGGTATAGGCGAAGCCGGCGCAGGCCCCGCTCCCGAATCCCGCGAGCGCGGGCAGGACCTCCGCGGTGAAGGAGGGGCGGACGACGAACATCGCTCCCCCGAAGGCGACCGCGACGAAGAGGAGTTCAAACCACTTCGGCTTCTCCTTGAGCAGAAAGAGGGAGAAGACGATCGCGAAGAAGGGGGAGAGCTTGTTGAGGATGGAGGCGTCGGAGATGCTGCCGATATGGTCGATCGCATAGAAATTGAGCACGACGCCGAGAAAGCCGAGCAGGGCGCGGAGGAAGAGCCAGAGCAGACATTCCTTGCTGTGGATGCGGAATTTCTCCTTGGAGAAGAGCAGAACGAAGAAGACGATGATCCCCGCGAACAGGTTGCGGAAGAAGACCTTCTGCATGGTGGGAAGATCGCCCGCGAGGTTGACGAAGAGGTTCATCAGCGCGAATCCGAATGCCGCGCCGAGGATGTAGAGGATCGCAAGACCCTTTTTCGCACGAGTCGGTTGCATATTATCAGTATAAGCCTGCGGAAAATTTTCAGTGCATTCCGAGGAGTTCGGAATAGGAGGAGAGGAAGAGGTCGCAGCTGTTTGCGATCTCCTCCCTGTCCCTTGCGGAGTGCGGTTCCGCCACGCCGACGGTGAAGAAGCCTCCCGCCTTCGCGCTCTTTACGCCCGGGAGGATGTCTTCGAACACGGCGCATTCCTCCGGAGGGACGCCGAGCCGTATTGCCGCCTCGAGGTAGACGTCGGGAGAATCCTTGCCGCGCGCGACGTCCCGCGTGGTGACGAACGCCGAGAAATACCCGTCGATCCCGTTGCGGGCGAGGGCGGGCAGGAAGAGGTCGGGCGCGGAGGAGGTCGCGACGGCAAGCCCGGTCCCGCGGGCGGAGAGGAAGGAAAGAAGCTCCTTGACGTACGGGCGGAGTACGATCCGTTCGGCATACTCCTCTCTGATGAGCGCGCGCCACTCCTCGACGAGGCATGGAGGTTCCTCGGGGAGGGAGAACCTCTCCTTGGTATAGACCGCCGCGTCTTTCAGATCGAGCGTCTTGATGCAGTCGAAATAATCTGCGGGCATGGGGATGCCGCGGCGCCCGAAAAAGCGGCGGTCCACCTCGCTCCAGCTGTCGAGAGAGTCGAGCAGAGTGCCGTCGAGGTCGAAGATCGCCCCCTTGATCGTCTTTGGTAACATCATAGTCCTATTATAGTAAGAACGGGGGCGTTTGTCAAATGCGATTCGGGCGGAAAAATCATTTACTTTGCGGGCGGTCTGTGATATAATCGAAGCATGAAACGGGTCATCGAAGTGGAAGGCATGTGCTGCAAGCGGTGTGCGGAGAGGGCGGAGAAGAAGCTGCTCCTTCTGGAGGGCGTCTCCGGAGCGAAGGCGAATTTCAAGAAGGGGGTCATCTTTGTGGAGACGACCCTTCCCGACGACGCTTTAGCGGGCTGCGTGACGGCGGCGGGATTCACGGTGACCGCGATCCGTGCGCGGAAGGGGATCTTCGGCTGAGCCGTGCGCGGAAAAGGGGCTCAAAACGCTTTACTTTCCCGCGGGAATGGGGTATAATGAGAACAACTTGATAACAGGCGTCGACAGAGGGCGCGTCCGTTCCGGGTTTGCCGTTTCCAGAGAGTTCCCGCAGGTGAGAGGGGAGCAGCGGTGCGGAAGGGGTATCTCCTCTCAGCCTGCGGGGAGAACATTGCAGTAACTCCGCACGGTCTCGCGGACCGTTATCCCCGCGGCAAATGTCGGTTTGTTTTGGTGGTAAAAGTATCCCTCGTGTGCTCCGAAACACACGGGGGTTTTTGATAGGAGACGATATGTACAAAAAAGTGGATACCTCGCTCGATTTTGTCGGGAGAGAGAAGGAGATCGTGGAGTTCTGGAAGGAGAACAAGGTCTTTGAAAAGTCGATCGAAAGCCGTGAGGGGGGAGAGGAGTTCTCCTTTTTCGACGGTCCTCCCACGGCGAACGGCAAGCCGCATATCGGGCATGTGCTCACCCGCGTGATGAAGGACATCATTCCCCGCTATCAGTCGATGAAGGGGAAGCACGTCCTGCGCAAGGCGGGCTGGGATACCCACGGGCTCCCCGTCGAGCTCGAGATCGAGAAGTCCCTCGGTCTCGACGGCAAGAAGGACATCGAGACCTACGGCATCGAGCCCTTCAACAAGAAGTGCAAGGAGTCGGTCTGGAAATATCAGAGCGAGTGGGAGAAGATGAGCGACCGCGTGGGCTATTGGGTCGACATGGATCATCCCTACGTCACCTATCACGACGAATACATCGAGTCCGTCTGGTGGGCGATCAAGGAGATCCACAAGAAGGGACTTCTCTACAAGGGACACAAGATCGTTCCCTATTGCCCCCGCTGCGGCACGGCGCTCTCCTCGCATGAGGTCGCGCAAGGGTATAAAGACGTCAAAGAGACCTCCGCCGTCGCGCGGTTCAAGGTCAAGGGCAGGGAGAATTGCTATATCCTCGCGTGGACGACGACGCCCTGGACCCTTCCCTCCAACGTGGCGCTCTGCATGAATCCGAACGAGGAATATGTCGAGATCGAGGCGGACGGCGCGCACTACATCCTCGCCGAGGCGCTCGCGGGGAAGTTTTTCGAGGACTATTCCGTCGTCGGAAGGCGCACGGGCAAGGAGTATGAGGGAACGGAGTACGAGCCGCTCTTCTCCTACGCCGAGGGAAGCTTCCGCGAGAAGGCCTATTACGTCGTATGCGACGGCTATGTCACGCTGACGGACGGCACCGGCGTCGTGCACATCGCCCCCGCGTTCGGCGAGGATGACTATAAAGTCGGAAAGCGCTACCGTTTGCCCGTCGTGCAGCTCGTCAACGAGAGGGGCTGTTTCGACGAGCGCTGTCCCGAGCTCAACGGGCTGTTCGCCAAGAAGGCGGACAAGGTCATTTTAGACATGCTCGCAGAGCGCGGGCTCCTGTTCCGCAAGATCCCCTTCGAGCACAGCTACCCGCACTGCTGGCGGTGCGATACGCCGCTTTTGTACTACGCCCGTTCGAGCTGGTTCGTCGAGGTGACGAAGGTCAAAGAGAGGCTCCTTGCCGCCAACCGTTCGGTCAACTGGATCCCCGAGACGATCAAAGAGGGCCGCATGGGCAATTTCCTCGAGAACGTCATCGACTGGGGGCTCTCCCGCGACCGCTATTGGGGGACGCCTCTGCCCGTGTGGGTGTGCGAGGACTGCGGGGAGATCGAAGTCATCGGCTCCCACAAAGAGCTCACGGAGAAGACGGGCGCGCCCGCAGACATTGAGCTGCACCGTCCCTATCTCGACGGGCTCACCTGCAAGTGCCCCAAGTGCGGCGGCACGATGAAGCGGACGCCCGAAGTCATCGACTGTTGGTTCGACTCGGGCTCCATGCCCTTTGCGCAGTACCACTATCCCTTCGAGAACCGTGCGCTCTTCGAGGAGACCTTCCCCGCGGACTTCATCTCCGAAGCCGTCGACCAGACCCGCGGCTGGTTCTATGTTCTGCTCGTCATCTCGACCATCCTCTTCGACCGCGCACCCTTCAAGAATTGCATCGTATTGGGACACGTCAACGACCAGAACGGGATCAAGATGAGCAAGCACAAGGGCAACGTCGTCGACCCGTGGACGGTCCTCGACAAGCAGGGCGCAGACGCCGTCCGCTGGTACTTCTACACGAACAGTGCGCCGTGGATCCCTTCCCGCTTCGGACCGGAGGCGGTCTCCGAGGTCCAGCGGAAGTTCCAGGGGACGCTCTGGAACACCTATGCCTTCTTCACCCTCTATGCGTCGATCGACGGGTACGACCCGGGCAAATACGACCTCAAGAACTGCAAACTCGCCCTCATGGACAAGTGGGTGCTCGCAAAGCTCAATTCCCTCGTGGAGAAGACGGACGCCCTGCTCGCGGAATACAACATCACGGACAGCGCCCGCATGATCCAGGACTTCACCGACGAACTTTCGAACTGGTACGTCCGCCGCGGGCGGGAGCGGTACTGGGGCAGCGGCATGACGGAGGACAAGGCGGCGGCCTATACCACCCTCTATACCGTCCTCGTCACGCTCGCAAAGCTCCTTGCGCCCTATACTCCCTTCATGGCGGAGATGATCTATCAAAATCTCGTGCCCGCATTCTATCCGTCCGCGCCCGTCTCGGTGCATCTGTGCAAGTTCCCGTCCGCCGATCTCAGCTTTGAAGATCCCGCCCTCGAGGAGGGGATGGAGAACGTGCGCGGCATCGTGGAACTCGGGCGCGCCGCAAGGAACAGCGGGGGAGTCAAGAACCGCCAGCCGCTTTCGGAGATGGTCATCGCGTCCGACCGTCCCCTCGGGCTCGGCGCGGAGCTCGAGGCGGTCGTCCTCGACGAGCTCAACGTCAAGAACCTCCGCTATGCCGTGAGCGGCGAGAAGCTCGTGCGGTATACGCTGAAGCCGCAGCTCCGCACCCTCGGACCCAAATACGGAAAGAAACTCAAACTCATCTCCGCCTTCCTCGCAAATTGCGACGCGGGCGAGGTCGTCTCCAAAGTGCGTGCGGAGGGGAGCTACACCGTCGACCTCGAGGGCGAAGTCACCCTGCTCGAGGAGGATCTGCAGATCTTCACCGAATCGGCGGAGGGATTCGTTTCGGCGGCGGGCGGCGGCATCACCGTCGCGCTCAACACCGCACTGACGGAGGAGCTGCTCTTGGAGGGCGCACAGCGCGAGCTCGTCTCCCGCATCCAGACGATGAGGAAAGAGGCGGGGTTCGAAGTCACCGACCGCATCGAGGTGTTCTACCGCGCGGAGGGGAGGGCGCTCGAAGCGCTGAAAAGCGGCGCGATCGCTCCCGACGTGCTCGCAGGCGGCCTCTTTGAGGGGACGGCGGAGGACGGATACACCAAGGAGCTCGACATCAACGGCGACAAGGCGACGGTCACGATCAGAAAAATTTGACAGTAATTTGAAAGTAATAAGGAAAGCGCGGCGCGGGCAATTTTGCCCGCGCCGCTTCTTATAAGATATTTTTAATCGGCTTTCCCTTTTTTTGCGATTTCTTGCAGATAATGGATTTGCAAAAGTTTATACGAAAAAGCGATCTTCATCACAAAGTATGTGCAAACCGCGACGACCGCGCCGATGACGACCCAAATCAACCAACACAAAAAGCCGTTCGGTAATTGCATTATGCCGTAGTGGTGGGAGCCGTAGTAGCCGTGGTAGTAAAAAACGCAAGGATCGACGATTCCCCAAATAGAGAACAGTGCGAGCAAAATTACTGCCGCGATAAAGGGGAGCTTCTTATATGCCGAAAAATAGCCGAGTTGTTCCTGTAATTTCGTTTCCTTTGACTGTTTGTTTTCCATTTTTTATCCTCCGAATATTTCTACCGATAGTATATCATACCTAATTAGGTATTGTCAATACCTAATTAGGTAATTTATATATAATATTTTTATGACGTTTTCGGAATTATTGCAAAATTTGTTGGCGGAGTTCGGAATCACACAGGCAAAACTTTCGCGGGACACGGGTATTCCAAAAACGACGATCAGTGGGTGGCTGAACGCCGGGCGATTGCCGGATTTTCGGTCGATACGGATTCTTTGTATCTATTTCGATATCAGCGCAGACGAACTTTTGCAGATCAAGAGAAAATAACGGAGCGCGGCGCGGGCAATTTTGCCCGCGCCGCGCCCGCTTATGGCGATGTGAATGAGATTCCTCCTCCCTTCGGTCGTCGGAATGACGTAGGTGGGAATGGTTTTGCATTCCATCCCCCTTGCTGTCCCTTTTAGGGAAAGTGGCGAACGCAGTGAGCCGAAAGGGTTTTGACAAACTTTCGGAAAACCCCTCAG
>CANPZH010000067.1 GCA_947589335.1 uncultured Clostridia bacterium
TATTGCTACTCCTTCGGCGGAATGCTGTACGCGGGCGAATTTTACCGCCCCGGCAACTATGAGACCGACCAAAGCCACCACATCGCCGTCGCAGACGGGGAGATGAACTATGGCGTCGTGTACGCCTATCCCATCGACGAAGAGGCGGAGGGCGGCGTGAAGAGCGCTTCGCCCGATTTTGCGATCTCCGTCCGCGAGCAGGTGCAGGGCATGGCGGTCTGGGAGGGCGGCATCGCGCTCTCCACGTCGTACGGTCTGCCCGATTCGAAGATCTTTTTCTATCGTCCCCCCGAAGAGCCCGAAGCGGAGTACGGCGGGATCCCGCTCTATGTGCTCGACGGATCGAACTGCACGCGGGAACTCACCGCGCCCTGCATGAGCGAGGAGATCTGCTCGGACGGGCAGAAGCTCTTCGTCCTCTTTGAGTCGATGAGCGGGCGCTACAAGAACTTCGTGCGCCGTCAGGTCAAGGACATCCTCTCCATCCCCCTCGCCTGAGATGAAATATGACTTTGCGCTTCTCCGCTTTGCGGAGGACCCGAATATTTCCGACCGCGGATATTGGTATCTGACCGATCTTCCCCTGCAGGCGGGAGAGCGGGTCCTCGCGCCCGTGGGCGTGCACGACAGGCTGCAGTGCGCAGTCGTCGAGCGGACGCTCTCCGCCGCGGAGGAGGACGCGCCCTACGATCTGAGGACGGTCAAGCGCGTCGAGGCGAAATACGGCGCGCGCAAGCTCGTCGCAGGCGGAACGGAGGCGCTCGAGTTCGGCGGCATGCGGTACGACAGGAAGCACTTCACGCGCTTCGGCAAGGTGCTGTGGACGCCCGCTCCGCCCGAAGATCTCTCGGAGTTTGCCGCCTACGGGGTCACGAAGACGGCCGTGCGCGACGTCGGGGAGCTCGCCCGCGCGAACGGGGGCGTTCTGCTCACCGGGGAGGAGGGCAGGCGCATGTTCGAACTGCTCGCGGAGTTCTGCCGCGGGAAGAAGACGGAGAGCGGCGGGGAGACCGCCGCGCTCCTGAGGGAAAAATTGTTATGAAAAACATTCTGATGATCGCAACGGGGGGCACGATCGCCTCGAAGAACAGCGGAGCGGGGCTCGCGCCCGCGCTCACGGCGGGGGAGCTCCTCGGGAGCGTCCCCGAGATCGGGGAGATCTGCAACGTGACGGAAGTCCAGCCCTTCAACCTCGACAGCACGAACGTCTATGACGTGCACTGGCTGGAGCTCGAGCGCATCGTCGAGCGGGAATACGGCAACTACGACGGGTTCGTCATCACCCACGGCACGGACACGATGGCATACACCGCGGCGGCGCTGTCCTATCTCATCCAGAACAGTCCCAAGCCCGTCGTTCTTACGGGCTCGCAGAGGTCGGTGTATCTGCGGGATACGGACGCGCGGAGGAACCTGATCGACGCGTTCTCCTTCTGCGCGGACGACGGCGCTTCGGGCGTCAAGGTCGTCTTCGGCGGGAACGTCATTCTCGGCACCCGCGCGAAGAAGACGCGCACCCGCAGCTACAACGCGTTCTCGAGCGTCGATTTCCCCGAGATCGCGGTCATGCGGGACGGCAAGCCCTTCTACTATCTCAGGGAGGAGTGCTCCCCCGCGCCGAAGTTCTACCATGCCCTCGATCCCGACGTCTTCGTGCTCAAGATGATCCCGGGGCTCAAGGCGGAGATCCTCGACTATCTCTCGGGCTATTGCGACGGGCTCATCCTCGAGACCTTCGGCTCGGGCGGGATGCCCAACTACGAGAACGGCGAGTTTTTCACCCGTCTCAAGAAGTTCATCGACGGCGGCAAGGCGGTGGTCGTCACGACGCAGGTGGAGCGGGAGGGGAGCGCGCTCGGGAATTACGAGGTCGGGCGGCGGCTGCTCGACTGCGGCCCCGTGCTGGAGGCGAGGAGCATGACGCTCGAGGCGGCGGTCGCGAAACTGATGTGGATCCTCGCGCAGACGAAGGACGCGAAGGAGACGGAGAAGCTCTTCTATACCGAGATCGACAAGGATATTTTCTGACGGAAACGAAACGCCGCCCCGCGCAAGTATTTGCGCGGGGCGGCGTCTTTGCGGAGGGACCGGTCTCAGAACGTGCGCGGCGGGATCTTGATCAGATACTCGGGGATCACATAGAGCAGGATCCCGGCGACGAAGCAGGCGGCGAGCACGGCGGCAAATTTCCAGCCGATCTTGATCGTGCGCTTATAGAGGACGCTGAGCACGAGGATCCCGAACGCGACGATGCACAGCACGGCGGCGTCCTCGAATGCCATCGCGGTGAGGAAGACGGTGTAGGCGGGCAGCAGCGTCTTATAGCCGAACAGGCTCTCCGTGCGCTGTCCGCAGTTCTCCGCCTTGCAGGTCTTTTCGGTGACGAACAGCCCCGCGGCGGCGCCCGCTCCGGCGATCAGCCAGAAGAGGCTTCCCGCGAGCGTCAAGGCGTCGTCTGCGATGTAGTCCGGTCTGAAGTTGGTGAACCAAAGGCGGAGCTCCCAACCCTCCGCCGCCGTGCCGAGGACGTCGGTTGCCTCCATGAGCGAGACGAACGGGAAGAGGCGGGCCGAGTCGAGAGAGGGGGCGGTCGAGGGCAGGTGCGGATCGATGATCCGGCAGGTCGTCCCGAAGGCGAGGGGGAGCAGACACATCGCGCTCACGACGATGACGATGCCGTCGAGCATGGTGTTGGCGCGGGTGTAGAGGAATGCCGTCAGCGAATAGAGGACGAGCGCCGGCAGCAGGGAGGAGAGATACAGATAGAGATAGTAGATGAGCTGCAGGTGCCGTACGGTGGCGGCGATGATGATGAATCCCCACAGATAGGCGAAGGAATAGGAGGCATAGAGCAGAATGAGCCCGACGAGGAAGTGGACGCAGAGGATCTTCCTCCGCCCGATCGGCAGCGAATAGTGCATGTCGGCGCTGCGGCGGCTCATCTTGTAGGAGAGGAGGGCGATGGGGATCAGCACGCTCATGACGCCGAGCACGGCGGAGATGTTGCTGTAATAGAGGTCGACGTACGTCGTCTCCTGTTTGTTCCAGGCGGTATAGCTCTCCACCGTGATGGGAATGACGTAGACGATGACGCACAGCAGCGCGAAACACGCGAGGAGCAGGAGGTACTTTTTCAGCAGATAGACGAAGTAATTTTTCATTTCAGATACCCCCTTTCTCCCACTTCATAAAGGAACATGTCCTCGAAGTCCATCGGGATCTCGTCGACGATCAGCGGATCCATCGAGGCGATGAGTTCGCGCGTCTTCTCCGCGTCTCCGCGGACGACGACGCGGATCACCCTGCCCGTCTTTTCGAAGTGCAGACATTCGAAGGGCAGGTCCTCCCGCTCGACGTTCCGCTCGAAGACGAGCTGGAACTTGCTCAATTTGGAGAGTTCACCCTCGATCTTGCCGTACGCCTTCACGCTGTGCCCGTCGAGGAGGGCGAAGCTGTCGCAGATGTCCTCGAGCTCCCGCAGGGAGTGCGAGGCGATCACGACGGAGCTCCCCTGCTCCTGCAGGTCGATCAGCCCGCGCTTGAATTCGAGCCGCGCGAGGGGATCCAGCCCGTCGAACGCCTCGTCGAGGAAGAGGTATTTCGGCTTGCAGGCGAGCGCGAGGGAGATGAAGAGCTGCCGCTTCATGCCCTTCGAAAAGTTGCGGATGGGCTTGTCGGGATTCAGCCGGAAGGTCTCCATAAAGCGCTTGAACACCTCGCCGTCGAAGGGATAGAAGTTTTTGTAGAACGCCGCCTGCCCGTTGCCCGTCAGGTTGACGGTATAGTAGGGATCGTCGGGCAGGAAGAAGATGTCCTTTTTGACCTTCTCGTTCTCATAGACGTCTTCGCCGTCGAAGAGGATCTGCCCGCTGTCCGCGCGCAAAACCCCGCTCAGAAGGCGCAGCAGGGTCGATTTCCCCGCGCCGTTGATCCCGACGAGCCCGAAGACGTCGCCGTCGCCGACGCGCAGATTGGCGTCGCACAGCACCTCTGTCTTGCCGTAGCTCTTGTATAAGCCCTTGACTTCGATCATGATCCTTCCTCCGAAAAGACGGTATCCAGTACGGATTCGAGCATCTCGCGCGTACATCCCGCCGATTTCAGCAGACGGAGCTGGTTCTCCGCCTCCCGCCGCATGTCCGCCTTTCCCTCGGCATAGACGCCCTTTTTCGGGATCGTGGTGATCACGCCCTCTGCCTCGAGCGCGGCATACGCCCGCTGGACGGTGTTCGGGTTCACGCCCATCTCGAGCGCAAACTCGCGGCAGGAGGGGAGCCGTTCCCCCTCCTTCACGATCCCGAGCGCGATGTCCCGCTTGATCCGGTTTACGATGCCTTCATAGACGCTTAGTTTGCCTTCCGTTCTCATGTGATGCCCGTCAATCTGTATTATCTGTATTAAGCATAACATAGAAAGTGAGGGCTGTCAAGCGTTTTGGAAAAAATTCCGCAAAAAAATTCGGGCGAAAATTCTTGACATTTACAAACGTTTGTTTTAATATGAAGGAGCGGGAGGGGGCCATGGAGAAACTCAGAGCGGTCTTGCACAGCGACGCGAACGCGTTTTACGCCTCGGTGGAGGCGGCGCTCGACCCTGCGCTCAAGGGCAGGGCAGTCGCGGTCTGCGGGGAGGCGGAGAGCCGCCACGGGATCGTGCTCGCGAAGTCGGAATTTGCCAAGCGGCAGGGGGTGAAGACGGGAATGGCGAACTGGCAGGCGAAACAGCTCTGCCCGGGGCTCGTGATCGTCCCGCCGCACCACGAGATCTACGCCGCCTTTTCCGCCCGCCTGCATGCGATCTACGAGCGGTACACCGACCGCGTGGAGGCATACGGGCTCGACGAGTGCTGGCTGGACGTCACGGGCTGTCTGAAGACGCCGCGGGCGATCGCCGACGAGATCAGATCGGCGGTCAAAGCCGAGCTCGGGATCACGGTCAGCGTGGGGGTCTCCTTCAATAAAGTGTTTGCAAAGCTCGGTTCCGACATGAAGAAACCGGACGCGGTCACCGAGATCACCCCCGAGAATTTCCGCAGTACGGTGTGGAAACTGCCCTGTTCCGACCTGCTGTATTGCGGCAGAGCGACGACGGAGAAACTGCGCGGGCTCGGGGTCGTGACGATCGGAGACCTCGCGCGCTATCCCGAAGAGACGCTCAGGCGGCGGTTCGGGAAGAACGGAGAAATGCTTCACAGGTTCGCGAACGGGCTCGACGATTCGCCCGTGGCGAGAGTCGGGGAGGAGGAGCCGGTCAAGTCGGTGGGGCACGGCATCACCTGCGTCGCCGATCTCGAAAACGGGGAAGAGGCGAACGTCGTGATGATCGCGCTCACGCAGGACATCGGGCAGAAGCTGCGGCTTCTGGGACTGCGCGCGGGCGGCGTACAGGTCACGGTGCGGGACAGCGCGCTCGCGTTCGAATCGTGGCAGAGAAAGATCCCGCCTACGCAGTGCGCGCTCGACCTCTCCAAGGCGGGCATGGCGCTGCTGGCGGAACGCTACGGATGGAAAAAGAAGATCCGTGCGCTCACGGTGAGCGCGATCGGGCTGGAGCGGGCGGACGAGCCCGCGCAGATCTCCCTGTTTGAGACGGACGGAAAACAGCGGAGGGTGGAGGGCGCGCTCGACAGGATCCGCGAAAAATTCGGGAAGGGAGCGATCAAACCCGCCGCGCTCCTCGGCGACAACAAGCTGCCCGAGCGCCACGGCGAACAGGCGCACCTCCCCGGCAACCATATCGGCTGACCGAAGGTTTCCGCGGAGGCATCATTTATCATTTTGTATAGATCGGGGGCGCGCCGCGGCTTCATAGCCGCGGCGCGCCCGTTGCGCATAAAAAATATCCCCGCAAACGCGGGGATATCGTGCCCGATATTCCGGGGAAGGACGCCGGGATCGGCGCGTTAAATTTCCTCTCCGTTGTTTTTCAGCGAATTTCTGATCACTTTGCGGGCGATCTCCACCCCGAGGGTCAGCGCGCTCATCACCACTACGACGATCGGGACCACGAATGAGAAGGACAGCAGTTCCTCCGAGATCTTGAAGTAATCCACGAGCACGGACGAGTAAATGTTATTCGTTACGACCGTCAGGATCAGGCTCGCGATGGCCGCGATCAGGATCACGAGGCAGTATACGAGCTGCTGCTTGTTCTGCTCTTCGTAGAGGATCGACCGGATGCTCCTCGTGAGATAGACGGTCCCGAGCAGCAGCGCGAGGCAGCAGAGCGCGAACGCGATGGCGGAGAGCACCATGATCATCGCCCCGTCATAGAACAGGTCTTCATAGGCCGTGTACGTCGCCCCTTCGCCGAACAGCAGATAGGGACCGTACCCGCACGAAAAGCGGAGAGAATCGGTGTATTTGAGGGTGAGCACCGTCGTAGCGTTTGCGAACATGGCGATCATGATGATCGCAAGCACGGCTCCGCCGAGGGAGAGAGAGGCGTTGATGATGAATTTCTTGTTGAACTGCGCTCTCTTTCTGGACAGGAGCTCGAAAACGATCATGAGCCCAAGGAACACGCCGCCCAATGCGAATCCCGCAACGGTCGCCCCGCTGAAGGTCGTCGTCAAAGATTCGAACATCGCCAGCTGATCTTTGGTGAGCGATTCTCCGAAGACCTTTGCCGAGACGGACTGGCTGTGCAGGAAGAACAGCGCCACAGCCCCCGCGATGAAGGAGAAGAGCGCGATGAGGCTCGTCCCGAACCCGGAGGGGCGCTTCTTGGTGATCGCCTTCACGTTGCGGACGATGGACATGATCGCGAAGATCAGCACGAGCGTCAGCGTCGCAACGCAGATCAGAAGTCCCAAAATGGGCTTGATGTATTCCGTTGCGTTATAGGCGATCATGTCTGCCGGCAGGAAATCCAACGCCTCCCACGCGTCTCCGAAGTAATAGAAGAGATTCACGTGCAGCCGGTCTACCGTCGGCATGCTGCTCTGGAAATTCCCGATCGCAAGCCGCACGCTGCTGACGTTGCAGCCCATAAAGATCGTGAAGATGATCGCGATCGCGGCAACGCAGATCGACATCGCAAGCGCCGCGATGTGCATACCGCGGCGGAAGATGCCCCACGGCTCCGATTTTACGGGCGTTTCTGCGCAGGGATCTTCGCATTTGGTTCCGCATTGGGAGCAGAACGCGTCATGCTCTCCCAATTCCGCTCCGCACTTTGCGCAGCATCGCTTTCCGTCCAGTCTTGCGCCGCACTGACGGCAGAAGACCGCCCCGTCGGGGTTATACGTCCCGCAGAAAGGGCAGAGCGAGCCGCTCAAGGGCTGCCCGCAGACGCTGCAGAACTTTGCGTCGTCTCTGTTTTCGGCATTACAATGTTTACAAATCATATTCAGCCTCCGTGAAAATATTATATTCCCATAATAATGGGAGGTCAAGCGTTTTTCCCAATATTATGGGAAAATATTTTTATGGAAAATCTATTTCCGGAGAGATTGAAAGAGCTCAGACAAGAAAGGCGGATCGGGCAAATACGGCTTGCAAAGGAACTTGAAGTCGGCAAGTCGATCGTCAGCCTGTGGGAAAGAGGGGAGTGCGAACCGACGCTCTCGAAGCTGATCGCGATCGCGAATTACTTCGGCGTTTCGATCGACTATCTCGCAGGCCTCGAAAACTGAAGCGCGCGTCTTGCGATCCACAGAAAAAGGACCTTACTGTTTCGGTAAGGTCCTTTCGGTCTTGCAAAAATGGTGTAGCAGTACAGGTCGGTTTTACATGAAATGTACAAATATTTTTTTTCTCGGCAGGCAGGTCCCGGGAAGGTAGGTGTTATGGTTTATATTGTGCCGTGAATAGGGTGGAAAGTAAACCGATATTATTATATTAGGGTAAAAAAGATAAAAAAAGAAGGCCTTATTGGTTGGATAAGGTCCTTCTGTAATAGGTTTGGTTGGTAGTAAATAGGTTTGTTTTGTAGTAAAGATAATATGCCCGGGCAGGAAGATTTATTTTGTATCTTTCCTATAAATTG
>CANPZH010000068.1 GCA_947589335.1 uncultured Clostridia bacterium
GACTGCGCTCAACATGACGTAAAGGACGGCGCGCCGCGCCTGTTACTTCGTCGCATGCGCTCCTCGTGCCGCCCAAGACAATTCGATCAGCATATGGAAACTTTTCTCGAAACAACCTGCGACGCGGTCGTGATCGGCGCGGGACATGCCGGCACGGAGGCCGCGCTCGCCCTTGCGCGGACGGGGCTCTCCGTCGTGATGCTCACCCTCAACCTCGACAGCATCGGCTTCATGCCCTGCAATCCCTCCGTCGGAGGGACGGCAAAAGGGCACCTGGTGCGCGAAATCGACGCGTTGGGCGGCCAAATGGGCGTGACCGCAGATGAATGCGCCCTGCAGATGCGCATGCTCAACGCGGGCAAGGGCGCTGCGGTGCAGTCCCTCCGCGCGCAGGTGGATAAAAACAAATATCACCGCGCGATGAAGCGGGTGCTCGAACATACCGACCGTCTCCGCATCGTACAGGGCGAGGCGGCGCGGATCCTCACCCAAGACGGAAAAGTGACGGGCGTGGAGACGGCGTACGGCGGGATCTTTGCCTGCCGCGCAGTCGTCGTTGCGACGGGCGTCTATCTCGGCGCCCGCACGATCACGGGGGAGCTCGTTCAGGACAGCGGCCCGAACGGCTTCCGCAACGCCACTCTCCTCACCCGTTCCCTCCTCGAGCTCGGCTACAGCGTGCGGAGGTTCAAGACGGGCACCCCCGCGCGGCTGGACGGAAGGACGGTCGATACCTCCGTCCTCGAGAGACAGGACGGCGAAAATGTTTACCCGTTCTCTTTTTTACATGCCCGCGCGCCCAAGGCGCAGACGCCGTGCTATCTCGCCTATACCAACGAACGCACCCATGAGATTATTCTCGGCAACTTGGACCGCGCCCCCCTCTACAACGGGCAGATCAGCTCGGCGGGGCCCCGCTACTGTCCCTCCATCGAGACGAAGGTCGTCCGCTTCCGCGACAAAGAGCGGCACCAGCTCTTCCTCGAGCCCGAAGGCGCGGATACCCTCGAAGTGTATGTGCAGGGGCTCTCGACCTCCCTGCCCCACGACCTGCAGAAGCAGGTCTACCGCTCGGTCAAGGGGCTCGAACGGTGCGAGATCATGCGCTATGCCTATGCCATCGAGTATGACTGCATCGACACCCTCGACGTCCTCCCCACCCTCGAATCCAAGAAGGTGGAGGGGCTCTACACGGCGGGGCAGATCAACGGCACGAGCGGCTACGAAGAGGCTGCGGCGCAGGGGCTCATCGCGGGGCTCAACGCCTCGCTGAAGCTGCGCGGAATGCCCCCGCTCATCCTGCGGCGGGATCAGGCATACATCGGAGTGCTCATCGACGACCTCGTGACGAAGGGCACGGACGAGCCATACCGCATGATGACTTCGCGCGCGGAGTTCCGTCTCTCCCTCCGCCAGGACAACGCCGACATGCGGCTGACGGAGATCGGATATGCGTGCGGACTGGTCGACCGCAGACGGTACCGCAAGTTCATCAAGCGGAAGCGGCTGCGCGAAGAGACGCTCGCCTTCCTCGGAACGCGCGCGGACAGCCGCATAGCGAATGAACTCGTCAGGGCGCACGGCGATCCCCCGCTCTCGGCAGGCGTGACCTATGCGGACCTCATCCGCCGCGGGATCGGGATCTTCGGCATCCGCGACGCCTTCGGCGTCCTTGAGGAGGTCCCCGCCGATCTTCTGCTCTCCGCCGAGACGGAGATCAGGTACGAAGGATACCTGAAGGCGAGCCTCAAGGAGATGGAGAAGGCGAAAAAGCTCGAGGAAAAGCCGCTGCCGCAGGACATCGACTATGAGACGATCGAGGGATTGCGGCTCGAGGCGCGGGAGAAGCTCAACCGCGTGCGCCCCCTGAATCTGGGACAGGCGGAGCGGATCTCGGGGGTCTCCCCCGCCGACATCTCCGTTCTCATGATCTATCTGAGTTTGAAAAAGTGAGACATGTATCTGAAAAGCCGCGGGGCGCATATGCTCCCCGCGGCTTTTAAGTTTCCGCCTTCAGAGCGGTTACGATTTGCTGCAGGTCCTTCCCTGCGGGTAGAGAGGCAGCTCGAAGAAGCCCGAGCAGACCTCCTGCGAATATTCCTGTGCGGGCGGGATCGCGCAATAGCCGTAGCTGGGCACGAGGAGCTCGACCTGCATTGCGACCTTGAGGATACAGGTGACGCATGCGCTGACGGTGAAGGCGCCCGTCGCGGGGTTGAACGCGCCCTCGGGCGAGACGCAAGAGGCGTTCGCCGTGACCGTGAAGGGCATCACGGACGCAGACGGCACATACATGATCACATCCTCGTTGAGGACAATGCTGCTCGTCGCCCTGCCCTCCGTCCCGTTCGCGTCGAGGTAGACGACTTCGAGCGGGATCGTCACCGTGCACTGCACGCGGGAGCAGCAGCCGTCCGCCTGGGGCTCCACGGATAGATTCGTGACCGTCCCCTCGGAGGCGAGCGAGCGCGCAGAGATGAACGTCAGCGGATATGTAGGGTCTGCGGGAGCGGGATTCTCCAGCCCGATGCTGTAATTTTCAAGACGGGTCTGGATGATCCCCGCGTCGAAGATTTTTTCCGCTTGGATGCACACCTTTTCGCAAAGACCGCTTAGCGGATTGCCCGTGATCGTGCCGGGGCAGTGATCCGATGAGAAATTGGAAAAAAATGACATTTGTAACCTCCGTAAGCCTTATCGGCTCTACTCCAATCTATGCAAAGAAGGCCGCAAATGTGCCCGCGCACCGAGGCGCTTCCTTTTGCCTGCGGCATTGCACACGGAGACGTCGCCCCGGCAGATCTTTCAGGGAGGTCAGATCCACACGATCTGCGCGGGATAGAGCCTCGAAGTGAAGTTTTTTCGCTCGAATGCCTCGTCGGAGCCGCAGAGCAGGCGTTTGCTCTCTCCCCCGCGGACGACATAGAGATGTCCGCCGCTCGGCGGGATCGAGAGGATCTGCCCCTCCTCGGGCTCGGCGGTGAGGCCGTTGACCGCGGCGAGCACGCGGGGCGGAATGAGAAAGACGCGGGCAATCTCCCGAAGGCTTTGCCCGCGCTTGACGCGATAGTATCCGGGACGGGACAGGTCGAGTTTCATGTCAGTATTGTATGCGGAAAACTCATAAACAAATGCGCGGCGCAATAAAATAGGACATGCAAAATATCTACCGCACCGCTGCCGCCGTCACCCTCTTCTCCGCACTCGAACACGGCCTCGGCTTTCTCTACCGCATCATTCTCTCCCGCATTCTCGGGCCGGAGGGACTGGGCGTCTATCAGGTCTCTCTCACCGTATTCGCCGTCTTCCTCACCGTCACTTCGAGCGGGCTGCCCATCACCCTCTCGCGGATCATCAGCAAGCACCGCGCGCACGGATACCGCCGCGGGGAACAGGCGGCGACCTCCGCCGCCATCCTCCTCGCCCTGTTCGTCAGCGTGCCGCTCACCCTCCTGCTCTTCCTCCTCCGCGAGCCCTTCTCGCGCGTCTTTTCCGATCCCCGCTGCGCCGATCTCTTCTATATCCTCATCGTGGGGCTCTCCTTCACGTCGGTCTATGCCATCCTGCGCGGCTGCTTCTGGGGGAATAAGCGCTTCCTCGCCTATTCCCTCGTCGAGCTCATCGAGGAGATCGTGATGATCGTTGCGGGCGTATGCCTCCTTCTCGTCCTCCCGTCCTCCGTGCCGGACGTCAACCTCGCGGCGATGGCGGTGCTCATCTCCTACCTCTGCTCCTTCTCGGTCGCGATCGTCTATTTCTTCGTCAAGGGCGGAAAGCTCCGCTCCCCGCGCGGGGAATTTCTCCCCCTCATCCGCTCCTCCCTGCCCGTGACCGCCATGCGCACCTCCATGCGCACCTCCTCCTCCGTGGTGAACTCCTTCATCTCGGTGCTCTTCCCCATGCGCTTGATGGCGGCGGGGGTCTCCTCGGCGAGGGCGCTCGGGGAGTACGGCATCGTCTACGGCATGGTCATGCCCGTTCTGATGATCCCCTCCTCCCTCATCGGCTCCATTGCGCTCGTGCTCGTGCCCGAGCTCTCGGAGTGCTTCTACGGGCGGGCGAAGGAAAAACTTTCGGGGCTCGTCGAGAAGGCGCTGAACGCGACCCTGCTCATCGCGGGCATGCTCGTCCCCCTCTTCCTCGTCTGCGGCGGCGACGTGGGCGCCCTGCTCTATTCGAATGCGGCGAGCGGGAGGCTGATCTCCGTCTGCTCCCTCGTCCTGTTCCCCATGAGCGTGACGATGATCTCGACGAGCATTCTCAACTCTCTCAACTGCGAAAAGCAGACCCTCCTCTTCTTTCTGTTCGGGGCGGCGGCGATGCTGCTGTGCGTGTGGTTCCTGCCCCGCTATCTCGGGAGCGGCGCGCTCTGCATCGGCATGGCCTGCGACTATCTCATCACCGCCGTCTGTTCCCTCTTTTGGCTCCGCAAAAAGACGGGAAAGCTCCGCTCTCTGCGGTATTTTGTGCGGCTTGCGGCGGCGGCCGTGCCCGTTGCCGCGCTGGGATACTTCGTGCGCAAGCTCCTCGTCTCCTGCATGAGCTATCTGCCCGCGCTCGCGCTGACGATCCTGTTCGTCGCGGGGGCGGAGGTCCTCCTCTTCTCCGCGCTGAAACTGCTCGATCTCAAGGCGCTCTTCCGCCGCTTCTTCGGGCGGAAAACTCCCGCGAAGGCATGACCCCCGCATAAACGCATGCGCGCGGAAGCAAATGCTTCCGCGCGCATAACATAGCTCTTTTGCGGTTATTCTTCTCTTTCCTTGATCTCGACGTTGTACTTCTTGCTTCCCTTGGGGGTGGCGGAACGGACGAGCGTGCGGAGCGCTTTCGCGATCTTGCCCTGCTTCCCGATCACCTTGCCCATATCGGAATCGGCGAGAAGGACGGTGACGTTGATGCTGTCTTCCGTCTCTTCGACGACGTATTCGAGATGTTCCTTATCTTCGGCAAACTGCCCGACGATGTATTGAATGAGTTCCAGCATAGCGATTTCTCCTTATTCTCCAGATGGATCCCGCTTCCCCCGGGCTTACTTCTTCTTTTTCTTGCCCTTCGTCTTGGACGGGGAGAGCTTCTCGGACTTTTCGAGCGCGCCCGCCTGCACGAGGAGGGATTTCACCGTCTCGGTGGGCTGAACGCCCTTGGCGATCCAATCCTTCGCCTTCTCGACGTCGACCGTGAGCGTCACGGGCGTGGACTTGGGATCGTAAAAACCGATCTTGTCCGTGTATTCCCCGGTGGCTGCCTTTCTTGCGTCGACGACGACGATGCGGTAGACGGGGGACTTCTTGTCGCCCATTCTGACCAGTCTCATTTTTACCATGTTCTTTTTTCCTCCGAAAATAATTTTCCGATTTTTTGATATCTGCTACGGCGCATGCGCCGTCCGATCCGAAATTTCTTAAAAGGGGAGCCTCATCTTGCCCTTGCCGCCCTTCAGCCGCTTCATCAGTTCCTTGGACTGCTCGTACTGCTTGAGGAGCTGGTTGACTTCCTGCACGCTCGTGCCCGAGCCGAGCGCGATCCTGCGCTTGCGCGAGGAACCGATGATCTGCGGGTTGTCTCTCTCCTTCGGGGTCATCGAAAGAATGATCGCGCGGATGCGTTCGATCCTCTTTTCGTCGACGTCCCCCTCCTTGATCCTGAGCTTCCCCGCACCGGGGAGCATGCTCATGAGCGCGCCCGCGCCGCCCATCTTCCTCAGCGTCTCGAACTGGGTAAGATAGTCCGAAAGGGTGAAGGAATTCTCGCGCATCTTGCGCTCCAGCTCCTTCGCCTGCTGTTCCGAGACCGCCTCCTGCGCCTTTTCAATGAGGGACAGAACGTCTCCCATGCCGAGGATGCGGCTCGCCATACGGTCGGGATAGAAGGGCTCGAGATCGGTGATCTTCTCCCCCACGCCGATGAACTTGATGGGCTTGCCCGTCACCGCCTTGATGCTGAGGCATGCGCCGCCGCGGGTGTCGCCGTCGAGCTTGGTGAGGATCACCCCCGTCACGCCGATCTGCGTATCGAAGGTCTCCGCCACGTTGACGGCGTCCTGTCCCGTCATCGCGTCCACGGTGAGCAGCACCTCCGTCACCTCGACTTCCCGCTTGATCTCGCGGAGCTCCTCCATGAGCTTTTCGTCGATGTGGAGCCGCCCCGCCGTGTCGATGACGACGGTATCGAAGTTCATCTTTTTTGCGTATTCGACCGCCTGCCGCGCCGTCTTGGGGGGCGCCTGCGTGCCCCGTTCGAAGACCTCCGCCTCCGCCTTTGCGCCGACGACCTTGAGCTGGTCGATCGCCGCGGGACGGTAGACGTCGCAGGCGACGAGCAGCGGCCGCTTGCCCTGCTTTTTGAGCTGGACGGCGAGCTTGGCGCACATCGTCGTCTTGCCGGCGCCCTGAAGCCCGCACATCATGATGACCGTCGGCGGCTTGGGAGAGACCTCGAGCTTCGCATTGCCCGAGCCCATGAGCGCGATGAGTTCGTCGTTGACGATCTTGATGACCTGCTGCGCCGGGTTGAGGGATTCGAGCACCTGCTGGCCGACCGCCTTCTCGGAGACCGCCGCGATGAACTCCTTCGCGACGCGGATGTTGACGTCCGCCTCGAGAAGGGCCACGCGCACTTCGCGCATCGCCTGCCTGATCTCGAGCTCGGTGAGTTTCCCCCGCTTCGTGAGCTTGCTGAAGATGTGATTGAGCCGCTCCGAGAGCGGACCGAACAGCGCCATTTAAGACTCCTCTTCGCCGAGATCGATCTCTTCGCCGACGGCGATCATATCGATGATCCCGTCCATCTCGGACGAAAATTCGGGATGCGCCCCCTTGAACGCTTCGAGCGCCCGCGTCACCCGCGTCATCATGGATGAGACCCCGAGGGCATAGGTTTGGTTCTGGCGGTTGAGATGCAGTTTCTCCTCAAACCCGTCGAGCAGTTCCCTGCTCTTTTTGAGAACCTCGGAGACGCTCTGCTTGCTCACGCCCTTCTCTTCGGCGATCTCCGAAAGGGACAGATCGAGCATATAGTACATTTCGCAGATCTCTCTCTGGTTGTCCGTGAGGAGGCCGCCGTAGCAGTCCCAGAGCTGCAGATAGCCGAGATCCTTGCCCCCGGGCGCGGGCGCGGCGTTCCCCTTCAGCGTTGCAAACGGCATATGTTTCTCCCGCCCGTCAAGGTCTTTCCTTGACACCTTTCCCATTATAGCCCGTAAAAAAACGCCTGTCAAGCATTTTTACTTGACAGGCGCCGATTTTTTTCGGTCATGCGAGCGAAACCGCTGTCGCCGCGATGTGCAGCGCCGCGAACAGGACGGTCGGGACCATCGCGGGGAAGTTCCGCCGGTCGGCCTCGTAAGTGAGGAGGGACAGCGGAAGACAGACCGCGAGGAAGACCCGCACGGCGATGTTGCCGTAGGAGCAGAAATAGAACACCCATGCGATGTAATACAGCAGCAAAAAGATGACGGCAAACGTCGCAAAGGGGGCGAAAAAGTCGAACTTTCCGCGCTCTCTTTTCACCAAGAGACAGAGCGCCGGCAGCGACAGGATCAGAAAGACGAGCGCCGCGATGTTGAGTCCGCCGGTCGCGTAGGGATTCCCGTACATCTCCCGCGCCGCCGCCATGATCCAGCTGACGATGTTCGGCAGCAGCAGAAGCCCTGTAAGCACGATGCCCGTCTTATCGGGCGCAACGGCATAATTTTCCGTAAAACGATTGCGTTTCATAAAACCTCCTTGTCATGTACGGGCTCAGAAGAAGCCCTCTACAAAATCTTCCGCGTTGAAAAGTTCCAGATCGTCGAGCTTTTCTCCGACGCCCGCGAAGACGACGGGGATCTTGAGCTCGCCGCAGAGAGAGAACACGAAGCCGCCCTTGGC
>CANPZH010000069.1 GCA_947589335.1 uncultured Clostridia bacterium
GCGGGTCGCCTCCGCGCTCGCGCCCCACGTCTCCGCCTTTGCGGTCGCAACGGCCGAAGAGGGCGCCGCGCTCAGGACGGCGGGGATCGCGGGGGAGATCCTCCTTCTGACCCCCTGTCTCGACATGGAGGACGCCCTCCGCGCCATGGCGTATTCCCTTCAGCCCGCCGTCACCTCCTTTCCCGCCCTCCGCCTCCTTCCCGCGCCCGCCCGTATCCAGCTGGCGGTCAACACCGGCATGAACCGCTACGGGTTCCGCCCGGAGGAGATCGAACGGGCATGCCGCGAGGCAAAGGAGCGGGGGCACACGGTCACGGGCGTCTTTTCGCACTTCTATGCGCCGGAGAACGCCGCCGCGCGGGAGGAACAGTATGCGCTCTTCGTGCGGGCGTCCGAACGCGTTTCGGAGCAATTCCCGTCCGCCGTGCGGCATCTGTCCGCAACGGGAGGGATCCTCGCGGGACCGAAATACAACTTCGACTGCGTCCGCAGCGGGATCGCGCTCTACGGCTATCTGCCGGCGGGGTTCGAGGGGACGCTCCCCGTAAAGCCCGCCATGCGGATCTACGCCCGCTGCGCGCAGAGCGGCGCCTTCATAGGCGGAGGGATCGGCTATGCCGCGGCGGAGCGGGAATACGGCTCCGTCCATACCCTGCGGGTCGGCTACGGAGACGGCTTTTTCCGCGCGGGCGGGCTCGGGAACGAGGGGAACCTGTGCATGGACGCCTGCGTCCGGGAGGGGAAGCTCCCCTTCGGCAGGATGACGCCCGTTCTCACGGACGCCGCGGAATATGCGGCAAAGCACAACACGACGGCGTACGAAGCGCTCGTGAACGTCGCGAAAAAGGCGGTGAAAAGGTATGTGTAAGAGGGAATGGCGGGAGCGGATGCGCGCTCTGCGGGCGGGCATGTATTCCGCCGCCGCGGAGGAGAAGATCGCAAGTTACGCCCTGTCCTTCCTCGGGAGGGGGGATCGTTTCTTCGTCTACCTCTCCTTCGGGTCGGAGGTCTCCACGAAGGCGCTGGTCCGCTCCCTGCTTTGCGCGGGCAAGCGGGTCTGCGTGCCGCGGATCTTCGGCGGGGAGATGGCGGCAGCGCCGCTCACGGGAAGGCTCGCAAGGAGCGCATACGGCTTTCTGCAGCCCGCAGGAGGGGAAGATGCCCCCTGCGACGTCGTCTTCGCCCCTCTGCTCGCGGCGGATGAAAGGGGATACCGTCTCGGCTACGGCGGGGGATATTACGACCGCTATTTTGCGGCGCACCCCGAGGCGCTCAGGGTCGGGCTCGCCTATGCGGGACAAGCGGTGGAAGTTCTTCCGCACGGGGAGGGGGATCTGCCCCTCGACGCCCTCGTGACCGAGCTCGGCGTGCGATATTTCCCCGCAAGGAACAGTTGACAGTCCCGCCGTTTTGCACTATAATAGACCTTAGGGGGTTTGATATGCTCAACGAAGCACCCAAAAAAGAGAAAAAACCGGTCGATTATTCCCATCCCACGAAGTGGCGGCTCTTCTGGAGGATCCAGCGGGAGAGCTGGCGGAGGATGGTAACGCCCTTCCTCATGTACTTTTTCATGAGCCTCATCCTGCTCGCGCTCTTTCAGCTCGTCACCAACAAGTGGGCGCTGCTCGTCATCATGATCCTCTGCATCGGGATCGGCGGCTTCTTCAACGGGCACCTTTGCTATCATTACGGCATGCTGCACTACGGCTTCTACGTCGCGGGAGAGCTGCACCGCAAGAACGAAGCCTACGGGATCCATTCGGGCGGAGACCACCGTCCCGAGCGGGAATACCGCCCCTGGAAGGGGTTTTACATCGGATTTCTGATCGGCGTCCCCGTCATTCTGCTCGGTTCCCTTTCGGGCAGGTTCTACGATACCCTCGGGGGCGGCTATGCGACGGCGCTGCTCATCATGGTCGCCGCATGGGCGATCGTCCCGCTGCTGTGGGTCCGCAACTTTGCGGGCGTAGCCGGCGTCTCGCTGTATTGGTCTCTCCTCATGGTCATCGTCCCGATCGTCGTGAGCGGCGTTTTTTACATCGTCGGCGCGATGCGCGAGCGGAAAAACCGCGAAGAGGAGGCGGAGCGCTCGGCGAGGATCGAGGAGGCGCGCGTCAAGGCGCAAAACGAGGTGCGCGTGCAGACGGAAGAACAGCGCAAAAAGACGCTGCAATCCAAGAAAAAGAAGTGAGCGCGGGGCGTCTATGAGGATCATTGCGGGAAAATACCGCGGCAGGACGCTTGCGGCGTTCCGCGGCGAAGCGATCCGCCCGACTCCCGACAGGGTGAAGGAATCGGTCTTCCAGATCCTTTCTCCCCGCATTCCGGGCGCGCGCGTGCTCGACCTGTTCTGCGGCAGCGGCGCGCTCGGGATCGAGTGTCTCTCGCGCGGTGCGGCGGAGGCGGTCTTCAACGACAGCTCCAAGGAGAGTCTTGCGGTCCTCCGCAAGAATCTTGTCCGCGTGGCGGAGCCCTACCGGATCGGCTGCGGGGATTTCCGCGCTTGCCTGACGGGCGCAGAGGGGAAGTTCGACCTCATCTTTTCCGATCCCCCGTACCGCGAGGACTATCTGGAAGAGATCCTGCGTCTTGCGAAGGACAAGCTGCAAGAGGGCGGGCTCGTCGTCCATGAGAGCGAGCGGGAGGAGCTCCCGCCCGAGGGCTGGGAGATCTGCGACTGCAGGAATTACGGCAGGACGTCCGTCTATTTTATCGGGAAGGTCAAAGCATGAAGAAAGCTGTGTTTGCGGGCACGTTCGATCCGTTTACGGCCGGACATGCCGATACCGTCGGAAAGGCGCTGAAGGTGTTCGACGAAGTCGTCGTCGCGATCGCGGAGAACCCGCGCAAGCGCTGTATGTTCACTCCCGCGGAACGGGAGGAGATGATCGCGCTCGTCTACCGGGAGGAGCCGCGGGTGAAGACCGTCGTCTGGAGCGGCGCCGTGGTCGATCTTCTCAAGCGGGAAAAAACGCCCTTCTATGTGCGCGGGCTGCGGAATACGGTGGATTTCGAGTATGAAAACGCCGATTTTTTTGCGAGCCGCGACCTCGACGGCGAGATGGTCACCCTCTATATCCCGTCCGAACAGGCGAACCTGCACATCAGCTCCACGCTGGTGAAAAATTGCATCGCCCTTCAAAAACCCTATTCGGCATATGTGCCGAAAGCGGTCTACGACTATATTCGAAAGAGAGGACAACATGTTCGAGAAACAGATTGAGATCCCCTCGCCGGAGGAGATCATCGCCGAACGCCCCGTCCCCGCGGAGATCGCAAAGATCAAACGGGAGCGGGACAAGCTCGCGATCGACGTGATCACGGGGAAGTCCGATAAGCTCCTCGTCATCATCGGGCCCTGTTCGGCGCACGAGCCCGCGCCCGTATTGGAATATTGCCGCCGCCTCGGCAAACTCAGCGAGAAGGTGAAGGACCGTCTCGTGCTGATCCCGCGCATCTACACGGCGAAGCCGCGCACCCGCGGGGTGGGCTATAAGGGCATGTTCTCCCAGCCCGATCCCGAGCACAAGGAGGACACGCTCAAGGGGATCCGCACGATCCGCTCCCTGCTGCTCGGTTCCATCGCCGAATCGGGGCTCTCCGCCGCGGACGAGATGCTCTATCCCGAAAATTACGCCTACGTCGAGGACCTCGTCACCTACGTCGCCATCGGGGCGCGTTCGAGCGAGAACCAGACGCACCGCCTCGTCGCGAGCGGGATCGAGCTGCCCGTCGGCATCAAGAATCCCATGAGCGGGAGCATTCCCGTGCTCATCAATTCGATCTATGCGGCGCAGAGTTCGCAGGTGTTCAAATATCACAACTGGCAGGTCCGCACGGGCGGGAATCCCTATGCGCATGCGGTCCTCCGCGGCAGAGTGGATAACTACGGGAACGACATCCCCAACTATCATTACGAGACGGTGATGCAGGTGCTCGAGAGCTATGCCGACACCGAGGGCGGGCTGAGGAACCCCGCGGTCATCATAGACGCCAACCACTCCAATTCGGGCAAGCAGCACCGCCAGCAGGTGCGCATCGTCGAGGAAGTGCTGCAGAACCGGCTCTACGACGCCGATTTCAGAACGATCGTGAAGGGGTTCATGGTGGAGAGTTTCCTCGTGGAGGGCTGCCAGGAGCACGACGTCGTGTTCGGGCAGTCCATCACCGATCCCTGCCTCGGATGGAAGGATACCGAACGGCTGGTGTTGGATATTGCGGAGAAGGCCTGAGATGAAACTGTATGCAAACGAAGCGGAACGGGCGGCTGCCGTATTGCCCAAGACGGGCAGGGTGAGCTGTCTCGGACCGACCGGAAGTTTTTCGGAATATGCCGCGGTGAAGATGTGCGAAGGGTACGAGCTCGTGCTCTGCCACAGCTTTACGGAAGCGGTGCGGGCGCTCATCGCGGGGGAGACCGATTATGCCGTCCTCCCCGTGGAGAACTCGATCAGCGGGGGCGTGCTCGAATGCCTCGACCTGCTCGTCGAAAACGACATTTTTGCCTCAAAGGAATATCCGATCCCCGTCGACCAGCGTCTTGCGACCCTCGAGGGGACCCGGAAAGAGGACATCCGTTACATCTATTCGCATGAACAGGCGCTCCGCCAGTGCGCCGATTACGTTGCGCAGAACTTCCCGCATGCAGTCTGCGTCCCGACCTCCGCGACCGTCGAGAGCCTCTGTAGGCTCGACGGACAGTCCGCGGGCATCGTCGGCGCGCATGTGCGGCGGGAGGGCGTCGTCCTCTCGGAGGAGAACATCGCAGACGCCAAGGGGAACTTCACCCGTTTCATTCTCGTCGAGCGGGGGAGCGCCCTGCCCGATCACAGCGTGATGATCTTTCTCAGCGCCGTCTGTTCGCACAAACCGGGATCGCTCTTGGGACTTCTGAAGATCTTCCAGCGGCAGTCCCTCAACTTAACGCGCATCGAGTCCCGCCCCGTGAAGGAGGCTTTCGGCGTCTACCGCTTTTTCATCGAGTTCGCGGGGGACATCGGCAACGACCGCGTGAAGAAGGTGCTCGAGGAGGCGAGGGTGCACTGCACCCAGTTCAAGATCCTCGGCGCATACCACTGACCGCTCAGAGGAGCAGTGCGCAGACGCCCAAGCAGACCGCAAAGGACAGGGCCGCCTGCAGCAGCTTCACGGCGAGGAAGGGGAGGATAGGCACGCCCGCGCGGGTGAGATAGGCCGCCTCCTGGCAGAGGACGCACACGCCGCCGAAGGTGACGAGGGCGCAGGAACAGGCGAGCGAGAGGGGAGTGTGCTCGCGGGAGAGGACGGCGCAGCCCGACGTCATCTCGAGAAGCCCGCGGAAGACGCCCTCGGTATAGACGCCGTCCCCGAAGAGGCGGAAGAGCCCGAGATCGGAGAGCATATCCGAAAAGCAGGCGAACAGCGCGATGAACCCTCCCACGCAGAGGACGGAGACCACGGAATTCCATACGCTGTCGAAGAGGAGCGCGGGATCTTCCCGCGGAGGCGCAGGTCGGGAGAAAGGCGCGGGTTTTCCCCGGAAGCGGAGCAGAAGGCAGACGAGACGGACTGCCGCCAGGTGGGAGAAAAAGAGGATCCACCCCGCGGCGGGATCTCCGTACATGAGGCTCCCGACCGTCCCGACGAGGAAGATGGGGCCCGAGGTCGTCGCAAGGCAGGCGAGGCGGAAGCTCTCTTCGCCGATCTTCCCCGACTCCCGCAGCTCGAGCACGAGCTTCGCGCCGACGGGGTATCCCGAGAGGGCGGAAAGGAGTGCCGCGCCCCCGCCCGCGCCCGAGACGCGGAAGAGCTTTCCGTAGAGAGGCGAGACCCTCCGCGTGAAGGCGGAGAAGGGCTTCAGCCCCGTGAGGAGCGCGGTGACAAAGAGGAAGGGGAACGCCGCCGGAAGGACGTTCACCGCCCAAAGGGAGACGCCGCCGAGCACGCTCTTCGCATAGCGGGCGGGCGAGGACAGGAACATCGCCATGAAAAACAGCAGGATCCCCGTGACGAGGACGGACAGAAACCGTTTGGTTGCGGGCATAATCAACAATACGAACCGGGAGGGAAAATTATGAGCAAAAAACTGGGACTTGCGCTGGGCGCAGGGGGTTCCCGCGGGGTTGCGCACATCGGTTTTTTGCAGGCGCTCGAAGAGGCGTACATCCGGCCCTCCTTCGTCACCGGCTGTTCGATGGGTTCGATCGTGGGGGCATGCTACTGTGCGGGAGCGTCTCCCGCGGCGCTCAAAGAGGCGGTCGAGGGTCTCGGGCTCATGGACATCGCCATGTTCAACATCGCTCCCGTCCGCCAGAACGGGCTCATGAAGATGGGCAAGGCGCGCAAGCGCATCGTCGACATCATCGGCGAGAAGGACTTCGGCGAACTTCATATCCCCTTCGCCTGCGTCGCGACCGACCTTGTCAAGGGCAAGACGGTCGTGCTCGACAAGGGGAACGTCATCGACGCCGCGCTCGCCTCGAGCTCCATTCCGGGCGTCTTCACGCCCGCCTCCGTCGGGGAGTATCAGATGCTTGTGGACGGCGGTATTCTGGAGCGCGTTCCCGCCAAGCAACTGAAGAAGATGGGGGCGGAGGTCATCGTCGCGGTGGACGTCCTCGGCGATCTGGCCGAGGAGAAGGAACCCTCCGGGAAGCTCATCAATACCTTGCTCAGGATCATCGACATCATGGATACCCGCAACACGATGAACAAGCGCCGCGGGCGCATGAAATACATCGATCTGTACCTCGAGCCCGAGCTCGGCGACATGGACCAGTATGCCGTCAAGAACCTCGGCTTCGCCTACGACAAGGGCTATGAACTGGGGCTCAAGTGGAGGGACGAGATCAAGCTTCTCATGGAGGATTGATGGATCTGTTCGATTTCAACGACAACGAAGAGCGGGCAAAGCCGCTCGCCGAGCGCATGCGCGCGGGGACGTTCAAAGATTTCGTCGGACAGGCGCACCTCGTTTCGGAGGGCTCCCTGCTCCGCCGCGCGATCGCCCTGGACCGCCTCGGGAGCTGCATCTTCTGGGGACCTCCCGGCTGCGGCAAGACGACGCTCGCCAATGTGATCGCCGCGCAGACGAACGGAAACTTCGTCCGCCTCAATGCGGTCACCTCGGGCGTGGCGGACGTGAGAAAGGCCGCCGAACGGGCAAGAGACGATTTGAGAATGTCCGGGAAGCGCACCTATCTCCTGCTCGACGAGTGCCACCGCTTCAGCAAGACCCAGTCGGACTCCCTGCTTCCCTTCCTCGAACAGGGGACGATCGTTCTGATCGGCTCGACGACAGAGAATCCCTATGCGTCGATGACCCCCGCGATCGTCTCCCGCTGCCGCGTCTTCGAGTTCCATGCGCTCTCGGAAGAGGAGATCCTCGGCGCGCTCACGCGGGCGCTGGGCGATAAGCGGCGGGGGCTCGGAACTTACAGAACGGAGGTCGATCCCGCGGCGCTCATGCACATTGCGCAGACGGCGGCGGGGGATCTGAGGGCTGCCTACAACGCACTGGAGCTCGCCGTGCTCACGACGCCGCCCCTTGCGGACGGGAGCATCCGCGTCACCCTCCGGGACGCCGAGCAGTCCACCGGGCGCAAGGCGCTCTCCTTCAACGAGGATCTCTATTACGACCTGCTCTCCGCATTCTGCAAATCTCTGCGCGGGAGCGATCCCGACGCCGCCCTCTACTACGCTTTCCGCCTGATCGAGGGGGGAGCGGATCCTCTCCTCATTTTGCGGCGGCTGATCGCGCACGCCGCCGAAGACGTGGGCATGGCGGATCCTCGGGCGCTCGTGATGGCGACGTCCGCATTGGAGGCGTTCCGCAGCATGGGGGCGCCGGAGGGGTATCTGCCCCTCTCCGAGGCGATCGTCTACGT
>CANPZH010000070.1 GCA_947589335.1 uncultured Clostridia bacterium
CGACGATCAGGAGGGCAACGCGAGGATCCCTTCCGTGTACCGTGCGACGGGGGATCCTCTGGCGCTTCCCGCGGCGGCAAAGACCGGTTACCGCTTCGGCGGCTGGTATACGGCTCCCGAAGGCGGCGGGATCAATTACGGCGAGGGCTACTTCGACGGCTCCGCCGATCTCGAACTGTACGCAGCTTGGGCGGCGAACACCTATCATGTGACGCTCGTCACGGGGACCTACGGCGAAAAGCTCGAGGAGACGGAGATCGAAGTGACCTTCGGCGAACGGTTCAACCTCCCCGTTCCGAAGTCCAACAACCCCGTCATGGCGTTCCGCGGATGGTACCGCGATCAGGTCGTCGTCGGCGGCGATACGAACAGAGTCACCGACCAGAACGGTGCCAGCCTCAACACCTATGTTTTGCTCACGGATTCCACCGTTTATGCGATATGGGTCGAGATTTTCGAGTTTAAGGAGACGGCGGACAAGACCGGTTGGGCGGTCTCCAAGAACAGCGCGAACATCGGGTACGTCACCGAGATCACCATTCCCGCGACCTATCAGGGGAGACCGGTCGTGACCTTGGAGGACTTCTCGAAGTGCACGACGCTGACCAAGATCCGCATTCCCGATTCGCTGCAATACGTTCAGCTCGGCGTGACCGCGGCCGCATTCGACGGCTGCTCCGCCCTCACAGAAGTCGAGGTCTACGCTGCGGAAGATTACGACGGGATCGTCTATTACGGTTCCGCGGACGGCGTCCTCTTCTACTATAACGAAAACGCGGACGGGGGCAGAACGGAGTTTGCCTACTATCCCTTCGCCCGCACGGCGACGGCGTACACCGTGCCCTCGAGCGTGATGTTCGGGGACGTCGCGCGCGACGTCACGACCATTCCGACGGGCGCATTCTACCGCTCGGGCAGCTCGGGCTTGACGCTTCAGTCCGTCTCCTTCCCGGCGACGATCTCACTGATCGAAGCGAATGCGTTCCATTATTATTCCACGGTGACGGAGATCATCTTCCTTCCCGCGGCGGAGGGCGAAACGGAGGCGGAGAGCCTTTCGATCCGCGACGACGCCTTTGCGGGGCTGAACAAGATCACGGAGATCACCCTTCCCCAGCGGCTCACCGACGCGACGAAGAACGCGCTCGGCGGCATCACTTCCCTCGTGAACGTGCACATCGCGGGTGAGGGCAAATACGGCTCCGTCGACGGACTTCCGACGGTCAAACTTGCAAGCGGCGAACAGGAACTCATCTTCTTCCCGAAGGGCAGAAAGGTGACCTCCTTCGAGGCTCCCGCGGAGATCGTCTCGATCGGCGAGGGCGCATTCGAGGGCTATAGCGGGCTCACCACGCTCATCGTGCCCGCCCATATGACGAACATCGGCGCCCGCGCATTCTCGAACTGCTCCAACCTTGTCACGGTCGAATTCCGCGGGACGAAGGACGATCCCGATCTCACGATCGGCGAGCGCGCGTTCAACGAGACCCATATCGGCGGGAAGGAAGATCCCGCCAATGCAAGCCAGCCCTCTAAGGTCGCGGTCCAGCTGACCCTTCCGGGGAACCTCGTGAGCCTCGGCGCGCACGCATTCGGCGCATATTATCTGCGCGCGGTCCGCATCGATACGGACCGGGAAAATGTGCAGTTTGCAGACAACGCGCTGACCCGCCTCACCTCCTCCAACGTGAATCTGTCGACGATCCGTGCGGCATATCTCGGCGCGGGCGTGCCTATCTTCTACGTCTCGAGCGTCTTCGGCAGCGCGCTCAGCGGGGTATATGTCGACGACGGCAACAAGGCGTTCTGGTCCGATCCCGTGGGCGTGCTCTACAACGGCGAAAGGACGCAGCTCCTCTTCTTCCCGTCCGACTGGAAGGGCGCCTACACCATTCCCGAGGAAGTGACGGTCATCTCCGACTCCATGTTCTCTTCGAGGTCGGGGCTTACGGGGATCACGATCCACGACAAAGTGACCTCCATCGGCAACAGTGCATTTTATAGGTGTGTGAACCTGAAAGATGTGACCTTCACGGGCGGGGGAGACATTCCGCTCACGATCGGCGATCAGGCGTTCAGCCAGTGCACGGGGCTTCGGACGATCTCTCTGCCCGACCGCACGACCGAGATCGGCAACGAGGCATTCGCGCAGTGCACAGGGCTCACCTCCTTCGAGATCCCGAAAAATCTCGAAAGCTTCGGCTATGCCGGTCCTCCCGCGAGCACCTACTCGACGGACTACAGCGGCGCGATGAGAGTGCTCTTCGGCTGCAGCGGGATCAGGACGATCACCGTGCGGGAGGGCAGCACCCACTTCAGCGTGAAGGACAACACGATCTATAAGCTCAGGCCCGCCGTGAAGGACGGCAAGACGGTCTATGTGGAAGACGAACTCATCTACTGCATCCAGCCTCAGGAGGAGGTGACCGTGCCCT
The DNA here is from genome assembly GCA_947589335.1 of uncultured Clostridia bacterium. Classification (GTDB taxonomy): domain Bacteria; phylum Bacillota; class Clostridia; order Christensenellales; family Borkfalkiaceae; genus Gallimonas. The sequence continues at coordinate 2,436 of CANPZH010000070.1, forward strand.
CCACGGTGACCTATGTGCGCCCGTACGCATTCTATGGCGGCAACACCTACAATGCGGAATGTATGCAGAAGACGATCACCTTCGAAGACAGCGAAGCGACGGTAAACTCCGACGGCGAGCGGGAAGGGGGCAATCTGGTCCTTGCCAAGTACGCGATCGCCTACTGCCACCGCCTGCAGACGCTCAAACTGCCCAGGGGACTGACGCAGATCAACACCTATGGGATCTACTACTGCGACGCTCTCCGCTCGGTCACGGTCCCGAACACGGTCACGTCGATCGCCGCAGGGGCGTTTGCGGGGACGTCGAACGTCACCGATCTGATCTTCGAATCGGGCGGGACGGAAGCGCTCGTCATCGAAGACGGCAATTACTCCTCTTCCAGGACGGAGGGCGCATTTACGGCGATGAAAATGCTCGAAGCGGTCGAACTGCCCGCACGGACCTCCTACATCGGCGAATACGCATTCTACAATATGGAGCAGCTCACGACCGTCACCTTCGAGGCCGCAGCCGTGAAGGGCGAGCTGACGATCGGGGATAAGGCGTTCAATTCGTGCAGAAGGCTGAGCAGCGTCACCCTGCCCGAGGGGCTCAAGGAGATCGGCGAATCCGTCTTCTACACGACGGGGCTCGTTTCGGTCAAATTTCCTTCGACGCTCGAAAAGATCGGCGCCGGCACCTTCAAAGAGGTCGTGATCAAGGGGGATCTCGCAATCCCTGCGAGCGTCAAGGAGATCGGGGACTTGGCATTCTATAAGACGGAGATCTCCTCCATCGCCTTCGGGGATGGCAGCAAGCTCGAATCCATCGGCAATCTGGCGTTTGCATACAGCCCGCTTCTGACCTCCGTGACGTTCGGGAACTGCACTTCCGACTTCACGATCGGGACCGGCGCATTCCAGAGCTGCGCCCTGCTCGAGGCATTCACCGTGCCGAAGACGGTGACTTCGATCGGCGACAGCGCATTCTCGGGCGATCTTGCGCTTTCCGTCATCGCCTTCGAGGGCGAGGCGGCGCGCGCGGCGGAGCCTTCCCATCTCAAATCCATCGGCAAGCAGGCGTTTGCGCAGACGGCGATCACCGCCTTCTCCTTCCCCGAGACGAAGGAAGAGATGACGCTCGGCGAACAGCTGTTCCAGTCCTGCACGCAGCTGAAATCGGTCTATCTCTCCTCCAAGGTCGTCTCGGTCGAGAGCGTCTTCAAGGGCTGCGCCTCCATCACGAATATTCAGGTCTCGGCGGACAGCAAGTCCTTCAAGGCGGGCGAAGAGGGCACCCTCTATGACGCGGCGGGGAAGAACGTCGTGCTCATCTATTCGGTCAAGCAGGGCGCGATCGACATCGCAGACGGCACCACGTCGATCGGCGCGCGCATGTTCTCCGGACAGACGGAGATCGTCTCGATCACCATTCCCGCGACGGTCACGTCGATCGGCGAATACGCATTCGAGAACTGCATCAATCTGAAGACGGTCACGCTCGCTCCCGGCAGCACCTTGCAGTCGATCGGGCAGAACGCCTTCCGCAACTGCTGGAACCTTGTGAGCATCAATCTCGAGACGGCGAACAACCTCAATAAGCTCTGCACCGGTACGGCGTCCAACATCTTCTACGGCTGTACGTCGCTCAAATCGGTGAAACTCGGCCCCGGCATCCAGGACGACAGCTTTACCGGGAATGCTACGACCGGAACGGCGAACACCTTCTCGGGGGCGACGTTTGAATCGATCGACCTCTCCCTCTGCACCAAGCTGACGAGGCTCCCGAACAGCCTCTTCAAGGATCAGGCGGAGCTCACGGAGGTCAAACTTCCCGTGGGTCTCGAGAAGTTCGGCTCCAACGTTTTCCAGAACTGCACCGCGCTCGAACAGGCCGATCTCGTTCCGCTGTATAAGCTGACGGAACTCGGCGATAGCGCCTACAGCGGCTGTTCTCTGCTTGCGGAGGTCAAACTGCCCGAGAGCCTTACGACGCTCGGGAAGAACGTCTTCCAGAACTGCGTCCTGCTCGGGACGATCGATCTCCCCGCGGCGCTCACCACGATCGGCAACTACGGCTTTAGCGGCTGCAAGGCGCTCGCGAGCGTGACGGGCATGGAGGGCGTTACGACGTTCGGAACATTTGTCTTCCAGAACTGCACGGAGCTGAAGAGTATTGCCTTGGGCCCGGCGCTCCAGTCCCTCGGCAACAACGCCTTCTCGGGCTGCACACAGCTCACGAGCGTCTCCTTCGGCCCGAAGATCGAGTCCCTCGGCAACAACGCCTTTTTGAACTGCTCACAGCTCAAGACGATCACGGGATACGAATCCGTGACCTCTTTCGGGAGCTCTTGCTTCAAAGGAACGCCGATCGAGAGCTTCACGGTCCCCGCGGGGACGAAGACGCTCGGAGCGAACATGTTCGAAAACTGCGTGCAGCTCACCTCCGTGACGTTTGCGCCCGGCGTCTCGATCACGACGCTGCCGGGTGCGATCTTCAAGGGCTGCGTCGCCCTCGAACGGATCGACTTCAGCCCTCTCGCCGGTTCGCTCACCACGATCGGCGCCGCGGCGTTCAGCAACAGCGGGCTCGTCGAGGCAGACTTCTCGATGCTCACCAATCTCGTGAAGCCCTTCACGGGTACGTCGAGCACGACGTCGCCCGGCGGCACGCCGGTCACGAGCGCGCACGCCACCTTTGCGGGCTGCAAGTCGCTCAAAACGGTGAAATTCCCCGCGACGATCACGACGATCGGGGTGGCGATGTTCATCGATTCCTCGATCGAGACGCTCGACCTGTCCAACCTCACCGGCCTCACGGAGCTGCCCAACTATGCGTTCGCCGGGACGGTGAACCTCACCAAGATCACCCTCCCCGAAAGCTGCGCCAAGCTCGGCACCTATTGCTTCATGGACTGCACATCGCTCTCGGCGTTCGACTTCACGCACATCAACAATGTCGGCCAATATGCCTTCAGGAACACCGGCTTCGTCCATCTCACGCTTCCCACGAACGTCACGAAGTGGGGGGCCAACATCTTTGAATACTCTGTGAAGCTGGAGAGCGTCTTCGTTCCGCTCGGCGTGGCCGTCACGGACTATATGTTCCAGTATTGCCCGCTCTTGACGGAGTTGAAATTCGCGGACGGGTACAAATCCGCGATCGGCAGCACTGTCGTCAGTCATTGCGAAAGCCTTGAAACGCTCGATCTGAGCAATACCGCCCTCGTCCATTTCGGCGGCACGACGTCCTTCGGCTATCTGTCGGGGCTGAAACATCTCACCCTGCCGGCGACGCTGCAGACGATCAACAACGCGACCTTCCGCCAGAGCGGACTGGAAGAGCTCGATCTTTCCTATCTCTCCAACCTGACGGCGATCGCGAACAGCTCCTTCTGCGACTCTCCGGAGCTGAGAACGGTCAAACTGCCGAAGAGCCTGCTGTGGATCGGCCAACGGGTGTTCCAGAACTGCACCTCCCTCGTCAGCGCCGACCTCTCCGAGACCCGCCTGATCCGTTTCTCCGTCTTCTCGGCGACGGGCAACTCCATTCCCAAGGAGGCGGCCGAAGTCACGGACAAGACGTCGACGGCGCTCTCGGGACTGTTCGACGGCTGTACGGCCCTCAGCGATGTGCGGATCCCCGAAACGCTCGAGGAGATCGGCGAAGCGGCGTTCTTGAACTGCGAGAACCTCACCTCGTTCGACTTCTCGCACATCCGCGTGATCAGCAACTCCGCATTCATGAATACGGGGCTCACCGAGGTCCATCTCTCCTCCAAACTGGAGAAGGTCTATTATACCCGCAACGGAGCCGTCACGGGGGGATATGCAAGCCCGTTTGCCGACTGCAAGAACCTTACTTCGATCACGGTGGACGAGGGCGGCAAGTACACGGCGAGAAACAACATGCTCATCTCCCTCGAGGACGGCGAGGTCATCGCCGTTGCCGGCGGAGCGACCTTCGAAGACGGCGTGCTCGACCTCTCCGAATCGACGGAGACGATCGTAGCCTACTTCATGTGGGGCGTGCAGAACGTGAAGAAGGTCATCCTCCCCGAGGGGACCGCGTCGATCCCCAATTACGCCTTTTCGCATAGCTCCGTCGAGGAGTTCGACTTCCCCGAAAGCCTCACGACAATCGGATTCCGCGCCTTCGACAGCAGTGCGCTCAAGAGTATCACCATCCCGAAGAGCGTCACCTCGATCGCGCAATACGCGTTCGCGAACTGCTTGCAGCTCACCTCCGTCACGCTCGAGGGCGACGGCAATTACACCTTCCTCACCGAGAAGGGGGCAGCGACGACGAACAACAGCTATCTCTTCCAGAACAGCGCGAACATCTCCTCCGTCACCCTTTCGGAGGGGGTCGTGCAGATCAAGCCCTACCTCTTCCAGAACCTCAAGGCGATCGCGTCGATCGACTTCCCCGAAAGCCTCACGACGATCGGGGCAAACGCCTTCGACGGCACCGGGCTCGCCTCGGTCACGATCCCTGCGACCGTCACGCAGGTCGGACAGCTGGCGTTCGGCAACTGCCTGTCTCTTGCCTCCGCCGAAGTGGAGGGGACGTTCGACATCATCTCCGCAACGGGCGCGGTGCAGGCGGCTTCGGCAGACAGCAACCTGTTCTCGGGCTGCACGATGCTCAGCGACGTCACCCTGCCCGAAGGGCTCACGTCCATCTTCAAGACCATGTTCAAGGGCACGACGGCCCTCACCGCGATCAAACTTCCCGCAAGCGTCACCTCGATCGGCGTAAGCGCATTCGAGGGCAGCGGCCTTCGGGAGTTCGACTTCGGGCAGGAGGGGATGACCGTCGAAAACACCGCCTTCAAGAACTGCCTGTCCCTCGAACGGGTAGAAGGCTATGTCATCTCGCTCGGGCAAGACGCCTTCAACGGCTGCGCCGCCCTCACGGACGTCGCGCTCGAGGAGGGGCTCCTCTCCATCGGGAAGACCGCCTTCAAAGATTGCAAGCAGATCGCCCGTCTTGTCCTGCCGATGACGGTCGGCACGATCGCCGACGACGCCTTCTCCGGCTGGACGGAGACGCAGAAGATCTCCTTCCGCGCGTCCCGCTATGTCGTCGTCTCCCTCTGCGGCGTCACCTGGTGGACGAAGACTTCGGCGCAGGTCGACTTCGACTATCGCGATTGACCGCGGACGGCGCACAGCCGCGGCAGAAGCCCCCGCGGTCCCGTCCGCGCTGCGGCAACGGGCCTCGGGGCTCTGCTTGAGGGCCGTCATCATCGAATCAACCGGATGGAAAGCTCCCGCTCGTACTTTGAGCGGGAGCTTTTCATAGCGCGATTTAGTTTCGCGAATTTCTTTATTCAGGACTCCCTGCGGGGCATACTGAGGGCAAAGAAATTTGCGAGGGGTTAGGAAGTTTGATTTCATGTAGCCCCGTCGCCC